>JAHEOG010000110.1 GCA_018609925.1 Gammaproteobacteria bacterium | reverse complement strand
GGTTGAGCGGGCCTCGGAGTCGGGCAAGGTGACGAAGATACCGCTGTGCTCCCCCCCCACCTCGACCTGGCCGTCCAGGGACAGGGTGTTGCCGTTGCTACCGGCCCCTTCCAGGGCACCTGATGCCTGCCAGGGTCTCGAGTGGGAAGCTCTCGGCGAGCGGCAGACGGGGGCACTCCGGGGTGGGCCGGCCGCTCGGTCGCCCGGGCCAGCCGCCGGCTCTCCCCGCTCCATATTGGCCGGTAACCCCTGACCGGAGGTCCAGGTGTCCCGGTGTTCCTCCATGGCGAGAGAGGGCCCGGCCAGGACCGCCGAGAGGGCCAGAGCGGCAAGCGTGGCGGGGATGGTGACCAAGGTGGGCGGCCCGAGGAGGCCGCCGGCGAGGGGATTCGTCCTGGAACGGCCGGGTAGGCCCGCTCGAGGAGTGGCAAGGGATGGGGATTTCGCGGAAGACATGACTCGCTCCGATGCTGGATTCGTTGCGGATTATGCTCCACCGTGACCGGTTATTCTGGCCCACCGTGACCAGCGATTCTGTTCAACCGTGACCGATGGTTTTGACCAACGGTGACCGATCATTCTGTTGCCACCGTGACCGATTCCGGCCTGTCGCCATAACACCGGTCATGGTTCCAGAATCCGCGGTCACGGTGCCATAACCCCGGCGGTGGCGCGGGATAACCCCAACACGGACCATGGGCCCCTTTTCTCAGGGAATGGAGGGGCCGATGGCCGAGGGCAAGAGGTTATCCATGCGCCAAGCCCGCGAGATCTTGCGTTTGAAGTTCGAGGCCGGCCTGAGCCACGAGCAGGTGGCCCGGGCCTGCCGGGTATCCAAGGGCGCCGTCGCCAAATACGCCCGCCGTGCCCGAGAGCTTGGGCTGAGCTGGCCCCTTCCGGCCGATTGGGACGACGCCGAGCTGGAGCGCCGCCTTCAGGGCGGGCGCCGGGGTGGGCCGAAGCCGACCTTCGCCTTGCCGGATTTTGAAACCCTCCATACCGAGCTGAAGCGCAAGGGCGTGACCCTGCTGCTGCTGTGGCAGGAATACGCCGCCGCCCAGGGCGAGGCGGCCTACAGCTATCCCCAGTTCTGCGCCCATTACCGGGCCTGGCGCGAGCGCCAGCCTCGGCGCCTGCGCCAGACCCATACCGCGGGCGAGAAGCTCTTCCTGGACTACTGCGGGCCCACGATCCCGATCATCGATTCGGCGACCGGCGAGGAGCAGCAGGCCCAGGTCTTTGTGGCCGTGCTCGGGGCCTCCAACTATACCTACGCCCAAGCCACCTGGACCCAGGGCCAGGCCGACTGGCTGGCGGCCCATACGCGGGCCTTCGCCTTCCTCGGCGGCGTCCCGGCGCTGCTGGTGCCGGACAACCTGGCCGCGGCGGTACGCCGCGCCAACCGCTATGAGCCCGAGATCAATCCCAGCTACGTGGAGCTAGCCACCCACTACGGCACCGCCGTGCTGCCCGCCCGGCCGCGCAAGCCGCGGGACAAGGCCAAAGCAGAGACCGGCGTGCAGCTGGTGGAGCGCTGGATCCTGGCGCGGCTGCGCTATAGCCAGTTCTTCAGCCTCGCCGCGGTCAACGCCGCCATCGGCGAGCTGCTCACCGACCTCAATGATCGGCCCTTCGCCAAGCGCGTCGGCAGTCGGCGCCAGCTGTTCGAGGCCCTGGATTACCCGGCCCTGGGACCCCTGCCCGAGCAGCCCTACACCTACGGCGAGTGGAAGCGCGTCAAGGTGGGCATCGACTACCACGTGCAGATCGCCCGTCACGGCTACTCGGTGCCCCACCGGCTGGTGGGCGAGCACCTCGATGCCCGTATCGGGGCCCGCACCGTGGAGCTGTTCCATCGCGGCAACCGGGTCGCCAGCCATCCGCGCAGCCAGCGGTCCGGGGGCTTCACCACCGATCCCGCGCATATGCCCGAGGCCCACCGCCGCCACAACGAGTGGCAGCCGCGGCACTTCCGGGACTGGGCCGCCGGCATCGGCCCCGCCGTCGGCCAAGTGGTGGACCGCCAGCTGACCGACCGTCCCCATCCGGAGCACGGCTACCGCGCCTGTCTGGGGCTGCGGGAGCTGGCCCGCCGCTTCGGAGCCGAGCGCCTGGAGGCGGCCTGCAATCAGGCGCTCGACCTGGGCACAACGGCCTACCCGCGCATCCGCTCGATGCTCGAAAACGGCTTGGAAGACGGCCCCGCCGACCCTGCGGCCGAGGAAACGGAAACCCCCCACCACGCCAACATCCGCGGCGCCGCCTACTACGCCGCGGAGGAAACCTGAGGCCGACTAACCAAGGAGGCCAAATGCTGGATCAACCCACCCGCGACAAGCTCCGGGCCCTGCGGCTCACGGGCATGGCCGAGGCCCTGGAGCAGCAGGCCCACCAGCCCGATGCCCAGGGCCTGTCCTTCGAGGAGCGCCTCGGCCTGCTCGCGGACGCCGAGGCCCTCGCCCGGGAGAACCGCCGCTACCAGCGCCTGCTGCGGGAGGCCAAGCTGCGGATCCAGGCCAGTCCCGAGGACATCGACTACAGCCATCCGCGAGGCCTGCACCGCGACCAGATGCGGGAACTCGCCGCAGGGCATTGGATCCACTACCACCAGAACCTGTGCCTTACCGGCCCCACCGGCACCGGCAAGACCTTCCTCGCCTGCGCCCTGGGCCATCAGGCGTGCCGCCAGGGGCTGTCCGTGCGCTATTACCGCCTGCCCCGGCTCTACGAGGACCTGCGCCTGGCCCGCGGCGACGGCAGCTACCCCAAGCTGTTGCGCAAGCTCGCCAAGACCGAGTTGCTCATCCTCGACGACTGGGGCCTGCAGGCCCCCGATCCCCAACAGCGCCAGGACCTGCTGGAAGTCCTCGAAGACCGCCACGGCCACAAGGCCACCCTGGTGTCCGCCCAGCTGCCCATCGAGCACTGGCACGCGCACCTCGGCGAGGCCAGCCTGGCCGACGCCATCCTCGACCGCCTCGTCCACAACGCCCACAAGATACAATTGACCGGCGAATCCATGCGCCGCCAGCAAATGGCCAACCGTGACCGACAGGAGTAACGAAACCAGCCCGCGCAACCGCCACCGGGTTACCGGTCACGGTTCCCCAGAATGATCGGTCACGCTGGAAACAGAACAGTCGGTCACGGTGGACAGAATGTGCATTCGTCCTGCCCCCTTTCCCCTGGTTATACGGGGAGCGGCAGCGGAGCGGTTTCAGGGGGCGTCATTGCGAGGAGCCGTTAGGCGACGAAGCAATCCCCTTTAAGGGTCCCCTTCCGGGAGACCGCTTCGCTGCCGCTCGCGGTGACGGCCCTCGTCATTGCGAGGATTCGCTAGAATCCGAAGCAATCTCCGAAAAAGGGGGACCAATGGGAAAGCGCTACTGCGTCTACATCCTCACCAATGCCAGGAATACTGTCCTGTACACCGGGGTGACCGGTGACCTGGTGCGGCGGGTCGAGGAGCACCGAGCCAAAGCGGTTCCGGGGTTCACCGCCCGGTACAACCTGGTCAAGCTGGTCTACTTCGAGGCCTTCGAATCCCCTGGAGAAGCCATCGCCCGGGAGAAGCAGATCAAGGGCGGCTCGCGGCTCCGGAAGGTGCGCCTGGTGGAATCCTGGAACCCGGAGTGGCGGGACCTTGCGGAAGAGATCTAGAGAAACCGGCTCGTCGTCTCACTCCTGGTGGTGAGGGGTAAGGTCATTGCGAGGAGCCGTTAGGCGACGAAGCAATCCCCCTTAAGGGCCCCCTTCCGGGAGACCGCTTCGCTCCCGCTCGCGGTGACGGCCCTCGTCGTTGCGAGGATACGCTAGAATCCGAAGCAATCCGACGGTGCTTGGCACCGTCGTCGCGAGCCCTCGGAGAGGGCGAAGCGATCTCCCGGTTGTACCCCGCTCCTGGAGACCGCTTCGGTTCCTCGCGGCTTCGGCTCGCGATGACGAGGAAGGGCCGCCCCCCACGTTGCCTCCTGCCGGTTGCTGCCTTCCCCCTGCCTACTGCCTATTCGGCCGGCGCCACCGCCACGCCCCAGGGCCCCGGGGCGACGTCGAGGGTCCGGATCCGTTCCAGGCGCCGGGTGTGGATGACCGAGACGATGGCGGGCTCGGCGCTGGCCGCGAACAGGCGCTTGCCGCTGTGGGAGAGCCCCAGCCCCCAGACACGTCCCCCCGTTTCCATCCGCTCGCGGATCGCCAGGGTCTTCGGGTCCAGGGCCAGCACCTCGCCGGCCTTGCCCAGTGAGACGAACAAAGTCTCCTCATCGGGGGTGAGCAGTACGCCCTTGGGCTTGGCGTCGGCGATGTCGAAAAAGTTCTCGGTCTTGAGGACCTTCCGGGTCTTCAGATCCACCCGGGTGACGGCGGCGCCCACCTCCGAGGTCACGTAGGCGTAGCGGCTGTCGGCGGAGACGGCGGCCTCCCGGGGACGGGGAGGCAGGTCCAGCTCGGCCACCATGCGCTCCTCCTCGGCGTCGATGAGGTGGAGCTGGCTGCTCGATTCGCTGGTGACCAGCACCAGCCGGCCGTCGTGGGTGACGGTCACGCCCTCGGGCTCCAGGCCCACGGGGATGCGGTTGCGGACCTCGCCGCTGGCCGGGTCGATGACGAGGCACTGGGCCGCGTCCTCGTGGGAGAGGAAGATCCGGCCGTCGGGATGGACGGCGAAGGCCTCGGGATCCCCTTCTGCCTGAAACTTGCGCCGGACCGCCAGGGTGCGCGGATCTACCACGGCGATGGCGGTCTCCGGGCCCAGCGCGACGTAGAGCGAGTCGCCGTCCGGGGAGAAGCCCATATCCCGGGGGCCCTCGCCCACGGCGAAGGTATCGGTGACGGCCAGGTCGCGGGCGTCGATGACGGTCAGCGCCCCGGCCGTCTCGTTGCTGACGAAGATCCGCTCGGCCCCGGCGGTTTCAGTCGCCAGGGCGAGCAGGGTTGCCAAGAAGAGCTGGGTTGGGCGCATGGGGACCGCCTCCGCTCCGGGTAAGAAGGGTCTCCCGGACAGAATAGCAGGCCGCCGGGGCGAAGGCAGGTGGCCGAGCCGGGTCGGTGGGAGAACGGCCGGGGTCTTTCCGGGAGATTCCGGCTCCTCCCTCCGGGAGGGCCGGAACGACGGGGTCGCTTTGGTGGGAGGGCCTGAATGACGGAAAGGAAGCGCCGTCATTCCCGCGCAAGGTCGTCATTCCTGCGAAAGCAGGAACCGGAATCTCCCTGAGCGACGTGGCGGGGATCCGCGCCCTTGGACCTTCCGCGAGATCCCGGATCGGTCCTGGCGGACCGTCCGGGATGACGGAGGGGGAGGCCGGAAGGACTGAAAGGGGGAGTGCC
>JAHEOG010000109.1 GCA_018609925.1 Gammaproteobacteria bacterium | reverse complement strand
TGTCATTGCGAGCCCTCGGAGAGGGCGAAGCAATCTCCCAGAAGGCGCTTCATCCGGAAGATTTCTCGCGCCGCTCGGAGTGACATGCGGTGTTCAGGGATCGCCTCGCTTCCGATAGCTCAGATCCCGGCCACCGCGAACAGGGACAGCTCCACCAGGGGCCCCGGAAGGATCCCCAGCCCGAGCACGGCCAGGGCGTTGACGGAGACCGCCCCCTGGGCCACGCGATCGCCGACGGGACCGAGGGTGCGCTCGGGGGGATCGAAGTACATGGCCTTGACCACGCGCAGGTAGTAGAAGGCGCCGATCACCGCCATCAGGACGCCGAACACCGCCAGCCAGACGAGATCCGCCTCCACCGCCGCCTGGAAGACGTAGAGCTTGGCCATGAACCCGCCGGTGGGCGGCACCCCCGCCAGGGCGAACATGAGGATGAGCATCAGAAAGGCGGTCCAGGGGTGGGTCCGCGAGAGACCGGCAAAGTCGTCAATGGTTCGGGCCGGAGCCTCGTCCCGGTCCAGCATGGACACGATGCCGAAGGCGGCGGCTCCCATCAGGGTGTACAGGAGCATGTAGAGCACCGGCGCCATGTAGCCGCTGGTGGGCGCGGACGCCAGACCGATGAGCAAAAAGCCCACGTGGGCGATGGCGGAGTAGGCCAGCATGCGCTTGATCGCGGTCTGGGCGATGGCGACGACGTTGCCCACCACCAGGGAGAGCACCGCCAGGGCGCCGGCGATGACCTGCCACTGCTCCGCCATGGGCCCGAGTCCGCCCACCAGCAGCCGCATCAGCAGGGCGAAGGCCGCCAGCTTGGAGGTGGACGCCAGGACCACGGTTACGGGGCTGGGCGAGCCGTGGTAGACGTCGGGGATCCACATGTGGAAGGGCACCGCCCCCAGCTTGAAGGCCAGGCCGATGGCCACGAACACCCCGCCCAGCACCAGCAGGGGATCGGAGACGCCGGCCCGCGCGGCGTGGGCCGCGATCTCGTCCAGGGCCAGGCTGCCGCTGGCCCCGAACACCAGCGACAGGCCGTAGAGGAGGATCCCGGAGGCGAGCGAGCCCAGCAGGAAGTACTTGACGGCGCCCTCGGTGGCCGGGATGGAATCCCGGTCCATGGCGATCATGGTGTACAGGGACAGCGACATCAGCTCCAGGCCCAGGTAGGCCATGAGCAGGGTGCCGGCGGAGGCCATGAGCATCATACCGGCGCTCGCCAGCAGCATCAGGATGAACAGCTCGCCGCGGTACATCGCCAGTCGCTGCAGGGGCCGGCGTCCGTAGATCAGCGCCAGGGCCGTGCCGCCCAGCAGGAAGACCTTGAGCACGGCCCCCAGGCGGTCGTGGAGGAACTGCCCGTTCAGCAGCGTGCGCGCCTCTCCGGGGACCAGCACCGCGGCCAGCACCGCGGCGACGGCCAGGGTGGCCACGGCGAGGGCGAAGGTGATCCCGCGCTGGTCCGGGCGCAGGTAGAGGTCCAGCACCAGCAGGCCCAGCGCCATGCCCATCACCACGAGCTCGGGCAGCACCGCCAGCATCTCGGGGGTACCGAAGGTCATCAAGGCTCCTTAGAGCTTGGTGGCGGTGGCCTGCTGCACCACCTGGGCCACGGAGGGCTCCATCGCCGCCAAAAACGGCGCCGGCCACAGCCCCATGACCAGCACCAGGGCCGCCAGCGGCGCAAAGACCCATTTCTCGCGAGCCGACAGCGGCGGCATCATGGTCGCCACCCGCTCGTTGGCGACGGGGCCGAAGATCACCCGCTTGTACAGCCACAGGGTGTAGGCCGCCCCCAGCACCAAGGTGGTGGCCGCCACCACCGCCAATCCCGGCGCCACCTTGAAGGCCCCCAGGATCACCAGCAGCTCGCCGACGAAACCGGAGGTTCCCGGCAGACCCGCGTTGGCCATGGCGAACAGCAGGAAAAGGGCGGCGAAGACCGGCATAACGTTTACCACCCCGCCGTAGTCGGCGATGGCCCGCGAGTGCAGCCGGTCGTAGACCACGCCCACACACAAAAACAGCGCCGCCGAGACGAAGCCATGGCTGACCATCTGGATCAGCCCGCCGCCAATCCCCTCCGCGTTGAACAGGAAATACCCCAGGGTGACGAAGCCCATGTGGGCGATGGAGGAGTAGGCGATGAGCTTCTTCATGTCCCGTTGCACCAGCGCGACCAGGCCGATGTAGACGATGGCGATCAGCGACAGGGCGATGATCAGCGGCGCCATCGCCTGGCTGGCGTCGGGGGTGATGGGCAGGGCGAAGCGCAGGAACCCGTAGCCGCCCATCTTGAGCATGATGGCGGCCAGGATCACCGAGCCGGCGGTGGGCGCCTCCACGTGGGCGTCCGGGAGCCAGGTATGGACGGGCCACATGGGCACCTTCACGGCGAAGGCGGCGACGAAGGCCCAGAAGATCCAGAGCTGCTCGGTGAGGGTCAGCGGCGTCCCGTGCAGGGCCTCGATGTCGAAGGTGCCCGCCCGGTTATAGAGGTAGACCAGCGCCACCAGCATCAGCACCGAGCCGGCGAAGGTGTAGAGGAAGAACTTGAGCGTGGCGTAGATGCGGTCGGGCCCGCCCCAGATCCCGATGATCAGGAACATGGGAATGAGCATGGCCTCCCAGAAGACGTAGAACACCACCCCGTCCAGCGCCGAGAAGACCCCGATCATGAGCCCTTCCATGATCAAGAAGGCCGCCATGTACAGCGCCACCCTATCGGTGATCGACTCCCAGGAGGCGGCCACCGCCACTAGGGTGGACAGGCTGGTGAGCAGGATCAGCAGCAGCGAGATGCCGTCCACGCCCAGCCGGTAGTGAATGGCGAAGGCCTCGATCCAGACAGCTTCCTCGACGAACTGCATGGCGGCGGTTCCGGGATCGAAACCGGCCCAAAGCGCCATGGTGAGAACGAAGGCGACGGCCGAGACAGTCAGGGCCAGCCAGCGGGCCCGGTCGTCGCTGGACCGCCCCAGGGCGAGCACGCCGACCCCACCGAGGATGGGTAGCCAGATGGTTAGGCTAAGCAAGGGCAATTCCGGCACCGGGTCCTCCCGAGAGAATCGCTTGAAGGGCCGTCAGGCCAGGAAGAACCAGCTCACCAGGGCGAAGACCCCGATCAGCATGGAAAAGGCGTAGTGGTAGACGTAGCCGCTCTGGATCCCGCGCAGCCGGGCGGCGGCCGCGGCCACGCGCCCGGCCGTACCGTTAACGGCGAGGCCGTCGATGAGGTGCTCGTCGCCGCCCCGCCACAGGGCGCGGCCCAGACCCCGGCCCGCCCCGGCCAGCCAGCCCTCGAAGAGCCGGTCGAAGCCGAGCTTGGCAACCAGAGCCGAATAGGCGGGTCCGCTCGCCGCGGCGAGGCGCGCGGGCAGGTCCCGGCGGACCATGTACAGGTAATAGGCGAGGCCCACCCCGGCGAGGGCCAGGGCCAGGGGCAGGTATTGGCCCCAGCCGCCGTGGTGGTGGGCCAGCTCGCCGAGGACATCCCGGCCCTCGGCGACGAACAGCGAGCTCCCGAAATAGCCCCCGAAGACCACCGGCTCCAGCAAGAAGAAGCCCGCGAGGAGCGAGGGCACGGCGAGCACGACCAGGGGCCACGTGATCACCCGGGCCGATTCGTGCAGATGCGCCCGGGTCTCGGCGTCCATCCGCTCGGGGCCATGGAAGGTCAAAAAGTACATCCGGAAGGTGTAGACGGCGGTAATCCCCACCCCGATCAAGGTCGCCCAGTAGGCGAAGCCGGCCCCCGGGATCGCCGACAGGGCCGCGGCCTCGATGATGGTGTCCTTGGAGTAGTAGCCGGCGAAGGGCCAGATGCCGCACAGCGCCAGGGCGCCGATCAAAAAGGTCCAGTGGGTCACCGGCATGTGCCGGGCGAGCCCGCCCATGCGGCGCATGTCCTGCTCATCGGCGACGGCGTGGATGGCCGAGCCCGCGGCCAGGAACAGCAGCGCCTTGAAGAAGGCGTGGGTCATCAAATGGAAGATGCCGGCGGCGTAAGCGGAGATCCCCATCGCCACCACCATGTAGCCGAGCTGGCTGATGGTGGAGTAGGCGATCACCCGCTTGATGTCGTGCTGCACCAGCGCAACCAGCCCCAATGCCAGCGCGGTCAGCGCGCCCACCACCAGCACCAGGGACAGCGCCGCGAGGCTCTGCTCGTACAGCGGCGACAGCCGGGCCAGCATGAACACCCCGGCGGTCACCATGGTGGCGGCGTGGATCAGCGCGGAGATGGGGGTGGGGCCCTCCATGGAGTCGGGGAGCCAGACGTGCAGGGGGATCTGGGCCGACTTGGCCATGGCGCCCACGAACAGGGCGATGGCGGCGAAGGACGCCACCGACCACGGCATGCCCGGGAGGACGGCAATAGTCGAGGAGGCCAGCTCACCGGCCCGGGCGAAGACCGGCTCGTAGGCCAGGGTGCCGAGCGTGGCGTAGATGGCGCCCAGGCCCAGGACGAAGCCGATGTCGCCGAGCCGGTTGACCAAAAAGGCCTTGAGGCTGGCGGCGATGGCCGACTCGCGGGTGTACCAGAAGCCGATGAGGAGGTAGGAGACCAGGCCCACCCCTTCCCAGCCGAAGAACAGCACCAGGAAGTTGTTGGCCATCACCAGCATCAACATGAAGAAGGTGAACCCGGCGATGTAGGCGAAGAAGCGGTTGTAGCCGGGATCGCCGTGCATGTAGCCGATGGTGTAGACGTGCACCGCCAGGGACACGAAGGTCACCACCGCCATCATGACGGCGGTGAGCCGGTCGATGAGCAGGCCCACCTCCAGCTCCAGCCCGCCGATGGCCCCCCAGGTGTAGACCGCCCCGTTGAAGGTATGCCCGGCCAAGACATCGGCCAAAACCACCAACGACAGCAGGAAGGACACGGCCACCCCGGGGATCGCCCAGCGATGGCCGATCTCCCGGACGCTCGCCACCGTCGTCCCGGCACCCAGGGCACCCACCAAGGAAGCCAGCGGGATCAGCAGGTAGAGGGTTTCCATGGGCTCCCTTCTCCGCGGCCGGCCCGTCCCGGGGCGCGGCTAGCCGCGCCTTGCCGGCAAAGCGCCAGGCCCGTCCCCCGTAGGGGGACGGACCTAGCCCTTGAGGTAGTTGATGTCGTCGACGTCGATGGAGCGGCGGTTGCGGAAGAACAGGACCAGGATCGCCAGGCCCACCGCCGCCTCGGCGGCCGCCACCGTCAGGATGAAGAACACGAACACCTGCCCCGCCAGGCTGTCCAGGTGCTGGCTGAAGGCGACGAAGTTGAGGTTGACGGCGAGCAGGATCAGCTCGATGGCCATGAGCAGGGTGATCACGTTCTTGCGATTGAGGAAGATCCCCATCACGCCGATGGCGAACAGGATCGCCCCCAGCACGAGGTAGTGCCCCAGCGAGATCATCCCTCGCCCCCTTTGGAACCGGTGGCGCCGGTGTCCGGCGCGTAGGGCGCGCCCTCGGTGGGCATGTCCACTAGCCGCACCCGGTCCTCACGCCGCACCCGGACCTGCTGGCCCGGATCCTGCTTCTTGACGTCGGGGCGATGGCGCAGGGTCAGGGCGATGGCCGCCACCAGCGCCACTAGCAGCACCAGCGCCGCCACCTCAAAGGGCAGCAGGTAGGTATCGTAGAGGACCCGACCCAGCAGGGTGGTATTGCCGGCCTCGGTTCCACCGAGGGCGCCGTCGCCGCCCACCACGGCCCCCGACCCGCCGGCGGCGAGCATGGCCCCCATCTCCACCACTAGGACGAAGGCGATGACCGCTCCCAGCGGCAGGTAGTTGAGGAACCCTTCCCGCATGCGCTGGAGGTTGATGTCCAGCATCATCAGCACGAAGAGGAACAGCACCATCACCGCGCCGACGTAGACCAGGATCAGCGTGAACGCCAGGAACTCGGCCCCCGCCAGCAGGAACAGCCCGGCCCCGTTGACGAAGGAAAGAACCAGGAAGAGCACCGAATGGACCGGGTTGCGGGCGGTGATCACCATGAGGGCCGCCACCACCAGCACGGTGGCGAACAGGTAGAAAATGGCTTGGGTGACCGCCATGATCGTCGCTCCTGGGTCCGGTCCCGCCGGCAGCGGGGCCTTCAGCGGCTCAGCGGTAGGGGGCGTCCTTGCGCCGGGCCTCGGCGATCTCGGATTCGTAGCGGTCGCCGATTGCCAGCAGGGTCTCCTTGCCGTAGACCAGGTCCCCGCGCTCCTCGCCGTGGAACTCGAAGATGTGGGTCTCCACGATGGCGTCCACGGGGCAGGACTCCTCGCACAGCCCGCAGTAGATGCACTTGGTGAGGTCGATGTCGTAGCGCGTCGTGCGCCGGGTGCCGTCGTCGCGTTCCTCGCTGTCGATCTCGATGGCCAGCGCGGGACAGACGGCCTCGCACAGCTTGCAGGCGATGCAGCGCTCCTCGCCGTTGGGGTAGCGGCGCAGGGCGTGCAGGCCCCGGAAACGCGGCGAGGCGGGGGTGTACTCGTCCGGGTACTGGACAGTGACCTTGCGCTTGAACAGGTTGCGGCCGGTGAGCATAAGGCCGCGCCATAGCTCGGTCAAAAACCAGGTCTGTAGGAGGCGCGGGCCGGCCATGGTGGCCCTCCGTTGGGGAAATGGGCGTCGTTGTGATTTGGACCGGCCATTCGGGCCGGCGTCCCGAACAGGACTCCGTCATCCCGGACGGCGTCCCGATCCTCCGTCATCCCGGCCGCCGCGCCAGCGGCGAGCCGGAATCTCGCCAAAGGGCTCTTCCTTTCCTACAAATCCGGCCTTTCCGGAGATTCCCGCTGCTGCGGGAATGACGGAGGGGTTGTTGGCCTTCCGTCATTCCGGCCGCCGTGCCAACGGCGAGCCGGAATCTCGCCAAAGGGCTCTTCCTTTCCTACAAATCGGGCCTTTCCGGGAGATTCCCGCTGCTGCGGGAATGACGGAGGGGTTGTTGGCCTTCCGTCATTCCGGCCGCCGCCCCGGCCCGGTTCCGGGGCGACGAGCCGGAATCCCCCGAAGGGAACCCCTCCGACAGATTCCCGCTCAAGGCGGGAATGACGGCGGCCCGGTCCCTCGTCATCCCGGCCCCGCCCCAGCGGCTAGCCGGGATCTGCAACCCCCCTTTTCCGGCTAATGGAACACCGCCCGCAACGGGGTCAGGTTGGCCACCCCGATGACGGTGATCCAGACCAGGGTGACCGGGATGAAGACCTTCCAGCCCAGGCGCATGATCTGATCATACCGGAACCGGGGGAACGTCGCCCGGAACCACAGGAAGAAGAACAGGAAAAGCGCCGTCTTCAACAACAGCCAAACGGGGCCGGGGATCCAGGTGAACGGCGCCACCGGCAGGGGCGGGTGCCAACCCCCCAAAAACAGCAGGGCGGTGAGGATCGACACCAGGATCATGTTGGCGTACTCGGCCAGGAAGAACAGGGCGAAGGTCATGCCGGCGTACTCCACGTGGAAGCCGGCCACGATCTCCGACTCGCCCTCGGATACGTCGAACGGCAGCCGGTTGGTCTCCGCCACCCCCGATATGAAGAACACCACGAACAGCGGCAACAGCGGCAGGAAGTACCAATGCCAGAAGCCGCCGCTCTGGGCAACGACGATCTCGCCGATGTTCAGGGTGTTGGCGGCCATGATGACGCCGATCAGGGCGAAGCCCATGGCGATCTCGTAGGAGATCATCTGGGCCCCGGCCCGCATGGAGCCGATAATGGCGTACTTCGAATTGGCCGCCCACCCGGCCATGATCACCCCATAGATGCCGAAGGACGTGACCGCCAGCAGGAACAGCAGGCTAACGTCGACCTCGGCGATGACCGGGGTAACCTCCCCGAAAGGGGTCTGGTAGGTGGGACCGAAGGGGATCACCGCCCACGCCAGCAGCGCCGGTCCGATGGAGAGCAGAGGCGCAACGATGTAGACGCCCTTGTTGGCCTGGGTCGGGAAGATGGACTCCTTGAGCAGGAGCTTGAGCCCATCGGCGATGGGCTGCAGCCAGCCCCGGGGGCCCACCCGGTTGGGCCCCACCCGCAGCTGCATGTAGCCGATGAGCTTGCGCTCGACGACGGTCAGGTAGGCCACCGCCAGCATGAGGGGAGCCACGAGGGCGACGATCTGGACGGTGATCCAGGCGACCGGCAGGGCGTAGTCGGCGATCCAGACGGGGAGGTCCATGGCGGGCTAGGCCTCGCTGGGATCGGCCGTCACGGCCTCCCCCGTGCGCCCCGCCGCCCGGTCGGAGAGGCGCACCCAGCCGAAGGCCGGTCCCAGGGAAGCCGCGTCCTCCCCGGCCGGGATCCAGGCCACCCCCGGCGGAACCCCACCGTCCAGGTGCACGGGCAGCCGCGCGCTGCCCCCCGGGCCCTCGAAGCGCACCGCATCGCCCTCGTCGACGCCGCGCTCCGCCGCGTCCTCGGGGCTGATGGTGGCCGTCAGCCGGCCGAACTGCTCCTGCAGGGCGGGGGCCCGCCGCACGAACAGGTCGTCGTGGTAGATGTGGCGCGCCGGGACCCGCAGCAGCCCCGGACCGCTCCGGGGCTCGGCCTCGAGGGCCGGTCCCGGCTCAGGCGGCGAGGCCCCCAGGGCGATCCCCGCCCGGGTAAGGGCCGCCTCCGCCCGCTCGCGGATCTCGCCCACCTCCACGAACTCGCTCTCGGGCACGCCGAGGGTATGGGCCAGGACCCGCAGGATCTTCCAGGCCGGGCGGGCCTCGCCCACCGGCGAGGCGGCGGGGCCGAAGGCCTGGAGGCGGCCCTCCCCGGAGGCGTAGGCCCCTTCGTTCTCCGGATAGGCGGCCATGGGCAGAACGACATCGGCGGCGCGGGCAGTGGCCGACCAGTGGCTGGTAATGGCGACGTGCAGCTCGGCGGCCTCGAAGGCCGCCTGCGCCGCGACGGGGTCGGCGGCCTCCACCAGGGGATCGCAGCCCAAGGTAAGGATCCCGCGCCGGGGATCGCTTGCCAAGAAGGCCGCAGCCGGGCGGCCCTCGCGAACGGGGTCGCCGCCGGGGCCCCGATGGGGGACGCAGCCCGTGGCCCACGCCCCCACGCTGTTGCCGTAGGCGGCCAGATAGCCGAAGGCGGCCCCCGCCAGCCGTGCGGCCTGATGGGCGAGCCGGATCAGCTCGCCCGCCTGGGGATCCTCCTGGGCCAGGGTCCCCACCAGCACCGAGGTTTGCCGACCGTGGATCAGGGAATCGGCGAGCTCCTGCACTTCCCTGGGGTCCAGTCCGGCCTCTTCCGCGTCGGCGCCCTGGAGGTTGGCGGGGACGCCAGCGCCACCGGCTTCGGCCACCGCCTTGGCTACGGCGGCCACGGCGGGCGCGGCCTGGCCCGGTCCGTGCACCAGGTCCCGGAAGTGGTCCAGGTTGCGGGGGTAGCGCACGGGGCCTAGCGCCGAGACCCGCGCCCCGCGGGCGACCGCCTTGCGCAGGCGGTGGTTGGCCAGGGGCTGGTCCTTGCGGGGATTGCCGCCGATCACCAGGGCCCCGTCGAGGGCCTCCAGGTCCACCAGGCGCTGTCCCAGCAGCGGGGTGGCATTGGCCACGCCCGCGTCGAGATCCGGGTCCGCCAGGCCCAGCCGGTGATCGATGTCGGTTGCGCCCAGGCCCCGGACCAGATGCTGGGTCAGCCACTGCTCCTCGACGGTGGCGGTGGGCGCCACCGCCGCGGCCAGGTCCGAGCCCACCGAGCGCAGGCCCTTCAGAGCCGCGTTGAAGGCGGTCTCCCAGGACACCGCCCGCCACCGATCGCCCACCTTGATGTGGGGCTCCGCCACTCGGTCGTGGTGAACCGCTTCGTAGGAGTAGCGGCCCTTATCGCAGATCCAGTCCTCGTTGATGGCGTCGTTGGTCACGGGCAGGACCCGCTTCACCTCGTCGTCCACCTCCTCGACCTTCATGTTGCACCCCACCGGGCAATGGGGGCAGATCGTGGGGTGGTGGCGCATCTCCCAGACCCGGGCCTTGTACCGGTAGGGCTTGGAGGTGAGCGCCCCGACGGGGCAGAGGTCGATCATGTTCCCGGAAAGCTCGGATTCCACGGTGCGCCCGACGTAGGTCCCGATCTCCATCTCCTCGCCGCGGAAGGTGGCGCCGAGCTCGGCGTAGCCGCCGACCTCCTCGCCGAACCGGACGCACCGGGTGCAATGGATGCACCGGGTCATCTCGGTCTCGATCAGCGGACCGAGGTCCTCGTCGGCCACCGCCCGTTTCGGCTCCCGGTAGCGGGAGTGTCCGGAGCCGTGAGCGAGGGCGAAATCCTGCAGGTCGCACTCGCCGCCCTGGTCGCAGATGGGGCAATCCAGGGGGTGGTTGATGAGCAGGAACTCCATGATGGCCCGGCGGGCCTCCAGGGCCCCCTCCGAGTGGGTCTGGACCTCCATGCCCTCCGAGACCGGCGTGGCGCAGGCGGGGGCGGGTGTCTTCCGATTCGCCACCTCCACCAGGCACATCCGACAGTTGGCCGCCACGGACAGGCCGCGGTGGTAGCAGAATCGCGGCACGTCGATGCCGAGGGCGTCGGTGGCCTCGATGAGCATCTGGCCCTCCGGCACCTCGTGCGCCTCGCCGTTGATGAAGATCTGCGCCATTGCGCCGTTTTCCTCTCGATTCCGATCGGGATCCAGCGACAACCGGTCCCGGTGTCGCGCGCCCTATCCGGCCTCGGCGACGCGACGGCTGACCCGTCCGGAGGCGGCCATCGGGCAGCCCTTGCCGTGGATGTGGGCCTCGTACTCCTCCCGGAAGTGCTCGATGGAGCTCGCCACCGGGGCCACCTCCGCCTCACCGAAGGCGCAGATGGTGTGGCCCTCGATTCGGGAGCCCACATGCAGCAGGGTGTCGAGGTCCTCCAGCCTACCGGCGCCGTTCTCGATGCGGTGGATCACCCGGTGGAGCCACCCCGAGCCCTCGCGGCAGGGGGTGCACTGACCGCAGCTCTCGTGGAAGAAGAACTTGGCAAGCCGCTCCACGGCGCGGACGATGCAGGTGGTCTCGTCCATGACGATCACCGAGCCCGCCCCGAGCATGGTCCCCGCCTCCCCCAATGCCTCGTAGTCCAGGCGGGTCTCCAGGATGGTCTCGGCTGGGACCATGGGCACCGAGGGCCCGCCGGGGATGACCGCCTTGAGCCGATTGCCGTCGCGCACCCCGCCGGCGAGCTCCAGCAGCTCGGCGAAGGGGGTCCCCATGGGGACCTCGTAGTTGCCGGGCCACGCCACGTGACCCGACACGGAGAAGATCTTGGTCCCCCCGGACTTCGGCGTGCCCAGCTCCAGGAACCACTGCCCGCCGCGATTGATGATGGGGGGCACCGAGGCCAGGGTCTCCACGTTGTTTACGGTGGTGGGCCGGCCAAAGATGCCGTAGTTGGCCGGGAACGGCGGCTTGAACCGCGGCAGGGCCTTCTTGCCCTCGATGGATTCCAGCATCGCCGTCTCCTCCCCGGCGATGTAGGCCCCCGCCCCACGATGGATGTGGAGGTCAAAGTCCACGCCGGAGTCGAACAGGTCCCGACCCAGGTAGCCGGCGGCGTAGGCCTCATCGATGGCCCGCTGCACCCGCACGTAGGGCTCCCAGAACTCGCCCCGGATGTAGATGTAGCCGACGGTGGCCCCGATGGCGTAGCCCCCGATGATCATGCCCTCGACGAGCTGATGGGGGTTGTAGCGCATGATGTCCCGGTCCTTGAAGGTCCCGGGCTCCGCCTCGTCGGCGTTGCAGGCGAGGTATTGGGGCTGGCCTCCCTCGGCGGGCGGCATGAACGACCACTTGAGCCCCGTGGGGAAACCGGCCCCGCCCCGGCCGCGCAGCCCCGAGGCCTTGACCTCGGCGATCACCTCGTCCCGGGCCATCCCGCCCTCTAGGACCTTGGCTACGGCGGTGTAGCCGCCCCGGTCCAGGTAGGCCTGGAGGGTATGAGGCTCCTCCTCAAAGGCGCCGGCCAGGGTGACCAGCTCGTAGTCGTCGGGGTAGCTCGGCATAAATCCAGTCGCCAGTAGTCAGTGGGCGGTCGGCAGAATTCAGTTGGCAGTTGGCAGTCGGCAGATAATCAGTCGTCAGTGGTCAGTAGGCAGAAAAGGCGAAACCAGTCCGGAAGGCGAATCGCGGGGTTTTCTGACCACTGCCAACTGACTACTTTCTACTGACCACTCACAGCTGCCGACTTCGCCTATTCCAGTCCGTCCAGGATCTCCTCCACCCGCTCCGGGGTGGCGTTCTCGTAGTAGGACCGGCCGATCCAGATCACCGGCGCGCCCCCGCAGGCTCCGAGGCATTCCACCTCGGTAAGGGTGAAGCGCCCGTCACTGGTGGTCTCCCCGAAATCGATGCCGAGGCGCTCGCGCAGCCGGTCGGTGACGGCGTCGCTGTCGCAGAGCCAGCAGGAGATGTTGGTGCAGACCCGGACGTGGTGGCGGCCCACCGGCTCGCGGTTGAACATGTCGTAGAAGGTGGCCGCCTCGTAGACCTTGATGGGCTCCAGGCCGAGGTAGTCGGCCACGGCGTCCAGGGTGGGCTGGTCCAGCCAGCCCAGCTCGTCCTGGGCGGCGTGCAGAGCTTCGATCACCGCCGCCCGCGGCTCCTCGGCCGGGTAGCGGGTCCGGGCCTGGTCGATGCGACGAGTGACGGGCTCGGGTAGTTCCATGAGCTAGCGGTCGATCTCCCCGAAGACGACGTCCATCGTCCCCATGACGGTGACCACATCGGCCAGCATGTGGCCCCGGGTCATCTCGTCCATGGCGGCCATATGGGGGAATCCGGCGGCCCGGATCTTCATCCGGTAGGGCTTATTGGCCCCGTCGGAGATCAGGTAAACGCCGAACTCCCCCTTGGGGTGCTCCACCGTCCGGTAGGTCTCCCCGGGCGGGACGTGGAAGCCCTCGCTGAAGAGCTTGAAGTGGTGGATAAGGGCCTCCATGGACTGCTTCATCTCGGCCCGCGGCGGCGGCATGACCTTGTAGTCGCTGGTGCGCACCGGGCCGGGATTGGCTCGGAGCCAGTCCACGCACTGGCGGATGATCCGCACCGACTGGCGCATCTCCTCGATCCGAACCAGGTAGCGGTCGTAGGAGTCGCCGTTGGTCCCCACCGGGACCTGGAAGTCCATGCGGTCGTAGACGGCGTAGGGCTGCTTCCGGCGCAGGTCCCACTCCACCCCTGACCCGCGCAGCATGGGCCCGGTGAACCCGAGCTGCAGCGCCCGCTCCGCGGGGATCTCCCCAATACCGACGGTTCGCTGCTTCCAGATGCGGTTGTCGGTGAGCAGTGTCTCGTATTCGTCGACGCGGTCCGGGAAGTAGTCGGTGAACGCCTCGATGAAGTCCACCAGGGACCCCTGGCGCCAGGCGTTCATCTCCTCCAAGTCGGCCTCGGAGTGCCACTTGGAGGGCTGGTACTTGGGCATGGTGTCGGGTAGGTCGCGGTTGACCCCGCCGGGGCGGTAGTAGTTGGCGTGCAGCCGGGCCCCGCTTGCGGCCTCGTAGGCGTCCATGAGGAGCTCGCGGTCCCGGAAGGTATACAGGAACATGGTCATGGCGCCCACATCCATGGCGTGTGCGCCGAGCCATAGCAGGTGGTTCAGGATCCGGCTGATCTCGTCGAACATCACCCGGATGTACTGGGCGCGCTCGGGGACCTCAATCTCGCGCAGGGCCTCCACCGCCAGGCAGAAGGCGTGCTCGTTGGGCAGGATGGAGACGTAGTCGAGGCGGTCGAAGTAGGGCAGCGCCTGCATGTAGGTCTTGTGCTCGGCGAGCTTCTCGGTTCCGCGGTGCAGCAGCCCCACGTGCGGATCGGCGCGCGCCACCACCTCGCCGTCGAGCTCCAGGACCAGGCGCAGCACCCCGTGGGCGGCCGGGTGCTGGGGCCCGAAGTTCAGGGTGTAGTTGCGGATCTCAGCCATCTTCGCCGGTTTCCCGCTCGTCGGCTTCCTGCCAATGTGTCCGCGGTACCAGGTTGCGCTCGGTGATGGTCACCGGCTGGTAGATCACCCGGCCCCGATCCGGGTCGTAGCGCATCTCCACGTGGCCCACCAGGGGGAAGTCCTTGCGGAAGGGATGGCCCGCAAAGCCGTAGTCGGTGAGGATGCGGCGCAGGTCGGGATGGCCCTCGAAGATGAGCCCGAACATGTCGAAGGCCTCGCGCTCGAACCAGTTGGCGGCATCCCAGACCTCCACCACCGTGGGCAGGACGGGCCGCTCTTCAGGCACTCGGGCCCGCAGCCGCAGGCGATGGTTATGGGTCAGGGAAAGCAGGTGGTAGACGGCGGCGAAGCGCGGGGCATCGGGGGGATAGTCCCGGTACTCCAGGAAGTCCACCCCGCAGACATCGATGAGCTGCTCGAAGCGCAGGTCCGGCTCGTCCCGCAGGTAGGCACAGATCTCGGCGATGGCCTCGGGCGCGACCTCCGCGGTCACCTCCCCCAAAGGGGCGTCCACCCCGTACAAGGCGTCGCCGAAGCGGGACCGTAGGGCGTGCTCGACGGTGTCGGAGGTCAGGGCCATGGTTCCTAGTCGCGGGCGATGGTATTCGTCCGCCGGATCTTCTTCTGGAGCTGGATGATGCCGTAGAGAAGGGACTCGGCGGTGGGCGGGCAGCCGGCGACGTAGATATCGACAGGCACGATGCGGTCGCTGCCGCGAACCACCGAGTAGCTGTAATGGTAGTAGCCGCCGCCGTTGGAGCAGCTGCCCATGGAGATCACCCAGCGGGGCTCGGTCATCTGGTCGTAGACCTTGCGCAGGGCGGGGGCCATCTTGTTGACCAGGGTGCCGGCGATGATCATGACGTCCGACTGGCGGGGACTGGGCCGGAAGACCACCCCCAGGCGATCCATGTCGTAGCGCGCAGCCCCGGTGTGCATCATCTCCACCGCGCAGCACGCCAGCCCGAAGGTCATGGGCCACAGGGAGCCGGTGCGGGTCCAGTTGAGCAGCTCATCGGCGGTGGTGGTCACCACGCCCTTTTCCAGACCACCCTCTACTCCCATTCCAGGGCTCCCTTCTTCCACTCGTAGATGAACCCGACCACCAGGATCCCTAAAAAGATGGCCATGGCGACGAAGCCGGTGGCCCCGAGCTCGTCCAGGACGACCGCCCACGGGAAGAAGAAGGCGATCTCCAGATCGAAGACGATGAACAGGATCGCCACCAGGTAGTAGCGGACGTCGAAGCGCAAACGGGCGTCCTCGAAGGCTTCGAACCCGCTCTCATAAGGGGACAGTTTTTCGGGATCGGGGTTTCGGGGAGCGACCAGGAAATTCAAGAGCAAGGCGATGACGCCCACGCCGAGGGCGATCGCCAGGAAGACCAAAATCGGTAGGTAGCTCTCCAGCATGGGCCTTCGTTGTCCGCGGCCCGGAGAAAGCCGGGTCGTCCCCTTTGGCTAGCGAAGCGAAATCCAGGGATCGGCAGCGCCCCGCCCAGGGGCGTCGCGATCTGGGAGGGCGTCGGCAGTTTAGGCGGGCCCACCCGAGCTGTCAAGAAAGCCCTACCGCGGGTAGGGGCTTTGCCGGGATCCAGCAGCCCGGGATGGGGACGAGGGAGGGGCTCGTTAGGGCTGGGACGGCGTGTCCGGGGCCGATTCCCCGTCGGGCACGGAGGGCACTTCCAGGTCCCGACCCTGGCCCTGACCCGGCGGCGTGGGAGCCTGCTCCTGCTGCTGGGCGCCCCCCGGGCGCGCGTCCTCCATGATGCTCTCGTCACCGCTCGTGGACAGGACAGCCAGGGACAGGGAGGTCAGGAAGAACAGGGCACCCAGGACAGCGGTAAGCTTGCCCAGGAACCCGCTGGAGCCCTGGCTTCCGAACAGGGTCTGGGAACCGCCACCACCGAAGGCCGTGCCCATGCCCCCGGCCTGGCCGGGCTGGAGGAGGATGACCACCACCAGGGCCACGGCGAAAACGAAGTGAAGGGTCCACAGCAGGGTTTCCATGAGTTCTTCTACCGTTCGATTGGCCCGGGGCTAGGCCCCGGCGCCCGCCTGGGCGGCGGCTTTGAGAATGGCTTGGAATTCGTCGGCCTTGAGGCAGGCACCGCCCACCAGGGCCCCGTCCACGTCCGCTTGGGGCATGAGCTCGGCGGCGTTGGCGCTCTTCACCGAGCCCCCGTAAAGGAGGGGTAGCGTCTGCGCGGTTTGCGGCTGGCGATCCCCCACCAGCGAGCGGATCAAGGCGTGCATCTCCTGGGCCTGCTCCGGGGTGGCGGTGCGCCCGGTGCCGATGGCCCACACCGGCTCGTAGGCAACGACGGCCCCGGCGAAGGGATCCTCCGCGAGATCCAGGACGGCCTCCATCTGGGCCCGAACCACCGGCTCGGCGCGACCGGCGTCGCGCTCTTCCTCGGTCTCGCCGACGCAAAGGATCGGCACCAGGTCATTGCGGTGGGCGGCTTCGAACTTGGCCGCGACGTCCTCGTTGGTCTCGGCGAAATAGCCGCGGCGCTCGGAATGGCCCACGATGACGTAGGTGCAGCCCAGGTCCCGCAGGAGCGGACCGTGGACCTCGCCGGTGAAGGCCCCGCTGTCCTCGGCGTGCAGGTTCTGCCCTCCCCACGCCACCGGCGAGCCGGAAACGGCTCCGGCCACCCGCTCGATCAAGGGAAAGGGGGGGCACACCCCGACGCCGACACGGTCCCAGTCGATTTCGGCGGAGGTGATGGCTCGGGCGAGCTCCTCGGCCTCGCCCAATCGGCCGTTCATCTTCCAGTTGCCGACCACCAGGGGCCGCCGCATCGCTCCCTCCTTGCCGTGCCCGTGAAGGAAAGCGGGAAATCTTAGACGGCGGGCGGGCCTCGGTCAACGTTGCGGCCCCGCATCGGGGCGAGGATCAGGGAGAGGCAAGGGGGCATCAACCGAGCTTGGGGCTTGCAGTGCTCCGCGCTCCGTTAGGGCGAACCCCCCGGCGGGGTGCGACGGGCATTAGGCCCAAGCGGAAACGGCAAACGGGCTTCTGCAAACGGCCCGTCACGCCTGGGCTACCCCCAACTCGGCGCGGATGGCCCCGGCGATGCGCTCGGCAAGCTCCTCGGTGCGCCGCTGCTCCCGCCCCTCGACCATGACCCGGACCTTGGGCTCGGTGCCGGAGTTGCGCACCACCACCCGGCCGCCATCGCCCAG
>JAHEOG010000108.1 GCA_018609925.1 Gammaproteobacteria bacterium | reverse complement strand
CTAAATCATACGTCCGGCCTTTCGACCCGGATTCAACGCCCAGGATCGGACCCAGGCCTAAACCCAGTCAAATCCTGGAGTGCCTTAAAAGGCCCGTCAAAGGCCGGCCCTGAGGGCCAGCCCTTTCCGAGGCCCTTGGGCTCAGCCCCTGCGCTGCGCCTGGATATCCAGGCTCCCGAACATCACGTGCCAGAACGGCAGCTCCTTGCCGTTGGGTAGGGAGAAGCCGGTCTTGACGTTCTTGTGCTCGTATTGGTCCTGGTCCGGGAGCGGCTTCATGGGGGGCACCATCAGGTGGAAGTGGCGCTTGGTGGGGTTGACCTCGTGGTCGAAGGCCAGCTTATAGCCTTCCTTGCGCACGTACTCGGTCAGCATGCCGTGGACCAAGCGGGGCTTATCAACGACCTCGCCGTTCTTGCGGACCTCGCCCATGCCCCAGAAGGCCAGATAGGTGTACTCGGTCGGCATGAGCGGGGTACCGATCCGGCTGGAGCCGTGCAGGATGTGGTTGGTCACGACCCCGCCGAAGGTGGGGTATTCCATCCCATGGCTGGCGAGCATGCGGCAGCAGCGCACTGAATAGGTGTTTCCAGCCGAATCCTCCCAGCTCGCCCGGAACCGGACCTCATCGTCGGTGCGCCCCGCATCCGTTGCGGTGGCGTCCACCGCCCGCAGGCTCATGCTGCCCCTTTGCATCACCTTATACTTGTTGCCGAAGGGGGAGGGCTTTTTCATCCGAGTGTACTGACCATCGGAGACCCCTCGCGCCATGGGAGGAACACCGCTCATGCCCGGGGTGCCGGCAAAGGCACGGGGCATCTTTGGGGACCCGAACACCCGAGGATCGAGCTCGCGCTTGGCGGGAAGGGCAACGAAGACCCCGCCCCCTCCCTGGGTCACCTTGGCCTCGATGGGACCTCCCAGAAGCCCGAGGGGATTCTGCTCCCCCTTATGGGCCTCCAAGTACCCATCGTAAGGGACCTTTTCCTGGAGCTTCTGGATCTTCTGGGCCTTTTTGGCCCTCTTATCCGGGTTGCCGGCCGAGTCCGCCTCGGCCTGCATGGTTCCGCAGCCCGCGGCCAGGATCCCCGCCCCGGCCACGGCCAGGACCGGAGCCATGATCCCTTTCACGAGGTGATTCATCGAAACTGCCATCGGAGCTCTCCCTTGAGCTGGACGGAATTATCGGTGGTCCTCCTTAGGCGTCTTTCCCATTTACGAGGGCTCCTGTGCCGCAGTTTCGGGCCTCTGGTTACTCGTCGAGGTGGCCGGCCGCCTTTCGATCCAGTAGCCATAGCCATTGCCCCCCGGGCTCGAGGCACCGAACGGGAAGGGACTGCTCACTTCCTCCCTGGCGTGCGCGGGCGATTATCGCGGCCTTTTCGGGGCCGGTGACCAGAAGCCAAACCCGCCGAGCGGCGTTTATTACCGGCAAGGTGATCGTCAGCCGCCAAACTTGCAGGGCAGGGACATAGTTCGCAGCAACGGGCGAGCTTGCCTGCAACGCCTCGGTCCCGGGGAAGAGGGATGCCACGTGACCGTCCGAGCCCAGACCCAGCAGGACGAGATCGAAAACCGGGGTCCCGTCGGGGGCAAGGGGGAGGTGCTGGGCAAGCTCCTGGGCATAGGACTGCGCCCCTTCCTCGGGAGGGGCCTCACCGGGCATGCGGTGGACGCGGTCCTCGGGCAGGGGAGTCTGGTCCAGCCAAGCCTCCCGGGCCATGCGGTAGTTGCTGGCGGGATCCCCGGGAGGGACGCAGCGCTCGTCCCCGAACCAGACGTGGAGCCTGTCCCACGGGATCTTTCCCTCCCAGGGCGGGCCAGCAAGCAGCCGATAGAGCCCCTCGGGCGTGGATCCGCCCGACATCGCCAGGTGGAAGGCACCACGAGCCGCCGCATCCTCGTCGGCGGCAGCGATCAGGCGGTGGGCCGCCTCGGCGAAGAGGTGATCGGAGGTCTCTCGTATGACGAGCTCGGGTGCGGGCACAGATTGACCTAGACGGGGCAGGCCTCGGGGAGGATCTCCTCGGTGAAGACGGCCGAGCCCAGCGGCTCCCCCGTACTCAGCAGGCACTCCGCCAGCAAGGGACCGGCCATGGACCAGCTCTGGAAGAGCCTCGCTTCCTTGCCCACCAGGCGACCGTCGCGACCGTCGAAGTACTCCGGCCACCGGGTCTCCTGAAGGCGCGGCAGGGCCGCATCGAGAGCGCTCTGGACGAGCCCCGAGCGGCCCAACTGGACTCCGGCGGCCGCAAGAGCCCACAGCAGGACGGGCCAGCTACCACCGTTGTGATACGACCAGGGGGTATTCTTGGGATCCCCACCGGTCATCGTTCGCCACTCCTGGTCCTCCATTGCCGGGAAGCAGATCTTGATCGGCATGGCTCCGAAAAGGTCCTGGGCCCTCGCGGAGACCAGCTCCAGGATCGCCTGGGCTTGATGGGGATCCGCCAATCCCGAAAGGACGGCAAGCAGATTGCCCTGGGAGAAGAAGCGGAAATCCAGACGGGAGGGCCCCAGGTTGCCCGCGAAGTAGCCCCCGTTTTCCGGGAGCCATTCCAGCAGCCAGCCCGGTATGGACCCCGGTACGATATTGAACGCATTCATGGCGTCCAGGCCGTACTCCTCGGTACCGGCCCGATACATCCGGTTGAGCGTGGGCAGGTCCAGCCAGTAGAAGGTGCGGAGGAAGTAGACCAGCTTCCCGATACGGTCCTGGACCGCCTCCCGGTAAACGGGACCTTCACCCGTCGCCGCCAGGAGCTCATCGGCGGAGCGCAGCGCCATGAGGAATAGGACCTGGACCTCCAGGGGATAGCCATACACCCCCATGCGCCGATCCACCATGAAGGAGCCGTCGGGGACCAGCAGGGTGGGATACATATCGAACCGGCCGGTGAGGCAAAGATCCAGAACGCGTCGGATCGCCACCTGGAAGTCGTCCCGCTGGGCCAGATCCCAGTCCCCGGTGGCCCGGGTATAGACCCGCAACAGGTACAGCCACCAAAGGCTCGAATCCACCGGCGCCACCCGTCCGATGGCATGCCCCCCGTAACCGGGGACCAGGGATTGACCGTTCTCCGCCACCTTGAAGCTGGCAGGGATCAGGCCGGCCCCCGGGCGATAGCAATACAGGGAATCCCCCTGGGCCTGCAGCTCTCGAGCGGCCTCCAAGAAATGCCGAACCACCCCGGCCCGGCCCTCCGCCAATCGGAGCAAGGCCACCGGGACGAAGTCCCGGACAAACACCTGGTCGTAATTGAGGGCATCCGCACCGGCGCCGGGATCGAGGCTGGCCACCGTGCCCACCGGCTCGCCCCGAAAGGCCACCTCGGCCTGATCCAGGAATCGGCGGGCATTGGTAAGCTCATGGGCCCCGGGGTCATCCCCGCTGCTTTGGCCTTGCAAGTCCATGGGGGCTCGACCTTCCGTATTATTGGGCTTCGGCCAACCCGGCGAAGCGGGCCGCCCCCAACAGGGCGGCCCGATCATCCCGGATAAGGCGTACCGGGATCTGTTCCAGCATGGCGCCCAACCGCCCCTTGTCGCGTAGGGCCGCCAGGAAATCCGGTTTCAGGAGCCGCCCTTCGATCCGTGGCACAATGCCTCCGCCCAGGTAGATCCCCCCAAAGGCCATGACCTTCAGAGCGAGGTTGCCGGCCTCGGCCCCGAAATAGCCAACGAACCGATCCATGGCCTCACGGCAGACCGGGCAAGACCGTCCCTCCGCCGCGTTGGTAATGGCAGCGGCTTGCCCCCGCTCCTGCATTTCCTCCTCCAGCCACTCCGGAAGGGGACTCTCTCGGTAGACCCGCAGGAAATCGTGCACGTTGACCAGCCCCGGCCCGGATAGGACCTTCTCCCAGCTCACGTGACCGAAACGTTCAGCCAGGTGGCTATGCAGGGCGTAATCGGTGGCATCGGTGGGGGCAAAGTCGGCATGGCCGCCTTCCGTCGCAAAGGGCCGCAAGCGGGTGCCATCCCAGTAGAGCCCCGCCTCGCCCAGCCCCGTCCCGGGGGCAATCAAGGCCGCGTTGCCCTGGGCATCCGGAACACCCGGAGCCAATGTCTGCAGGCTGTTGGGGTCCAGCTCGCCGATGCCGTGGGCGGTCGCTTCCAGGTCGTTGATGCGGGAAACCTGTTGAGTCCCGAGGACCTCCACCAGCTCCGAGGCGGAGAGCTCCCAGGGGAGATTGGTGATCTGGGCTCGGCCCCGGAAGACCGGGCCGGGGACTCCGAAGGCGGCGGCCCTCACCTCCCCCGGCGAGCGGCGGAAATAAGCGATCAGGATATCGCCTAGGCAGGGGTAGCCGGCGCTGGGGAATTCGGCCTCATCGAGCACGCGCAGGAAGCTCTCCCCCACCCGGACCCGGGCCAGACGGGTCTTGGTGCCCCCCACATCGCCGGCGAGGACTTCCATCAGCACTTCCTCCAGGCCCGTCCGTCCTGGGCCAACAGCTCATCCGCCTCCCAGGGTCCCCAGGAACCGGCGGGGTAATTGGGGAAGGTCCGGGGGGTCAGGGCGCCCCACACGTCGAGGATGGGCTGGATGACCTGCCACCCCAGCTCCACGCTGTCCGCCCGCTGGAACAGGATAGCCTCCCCGTTCATGGCATCGTAGAGCAAGGTCTCGTATCCCGTGGCGGGGGTCGCACCGAAGTAGTTGGCGTAGGCGAAGTCCATTTCGACGTTGCCCATGCGCAGGCCCGGCCCGGGGACCTTGGCCCCGAACCGCATCGATATGGACTCCTCGGGGGCAATCCGGACCAGGAGCTGGTTGGGGGGCAGGTGGTGGACACCGGTGCCGCGGAATAGCACATGGGGGGCGCGCTTGAACTGGATGGCGATCTCGGTCACCCGCTTGGGCATGCGCTTGCCCGTGCGCAGATAGAAGGGGATCCCCGCCCAGCGCCAGTTATCGATCAGGAGCTTCATGGCTGCGAAGGTCTCGGTTGGGGACTGGGGGGCCACTTCGGGCTCCTCGCGATACCCCGGAGCAGCCCCTAGGCCCTCGATTTCCCCGGCCCCGTACTGCCCTCGAACGGCTTGGTGGAGAACCTGCTCCTCGCCGATGGGCTGAATGGCCTGGAGGATCTTGGCCTTCTCGTCGCGTACAACGTCGGCATCGAAGGAGTTCGGGGGCTCCATGGCCGTGAGGGAGAGGAGCTGGAGTAGGTGATTGGGCACCATGTCCCGCAGCGCCCCGGCTCGGTCGTAGTACCGCCCTCGCCCTTCCACCCCCACCGTCTCCGCCACAGTGATCTGGACGTGGTCCACGTAGAAGCGGTTCCAGATGGGCTCGAAGATGCCGTTGGCGAAGCGGAAGACCAGCAGGTTCTGGACGGTCTCCTTCCCGAGGTAGTGATCGATGCGAAAGACCTGCGACTCATCCAGAACCGCCTCAATCGCCGCGTTCAGGGCCCGGGCACTTTCCAGGTCGTGGCCGAAGGGCTTCTCGATGACCACCCTTCGCCAGCCCCGGTCCTCGCGGGTCAGACCCGCGGCGCCCAGCCGCTCGACAATGGTCTGGAAGAACCCCGGTGGGGTGGCCAGGTAGAACAGGAAGCGGGCTCCGGTCCGGAAGGTCCCGGAGACCTCTTCCAGGCGGCTGGCCAACGCCTTGTAGGCCTCACCGTCCTCGAGGTCGGCCTGCACGTAATGGAGTCGCTCGGCGAACCATCGCCAGCGCTGCGGATCGCACTCCGTGGTCAGGTAGCCGGGGATGTTGGATTCGATCCGCTCCCGGTAGCCGTGGTCGCCCAGATCGGTGCTACCGACCCCGAGGATAGCGAACTGCTCGGGGAGCAGGCCTTCCTCGGCCAGGTTATACAAAGCGGGGATCAGCTTGCGCTGGGCCAGGTCCCCCGACCCTCCGAAGATCACCAGGACACAGGGAGAGGCGGGCCCTCGCGGGGTCTCGACGATTTCGGGGGACTGCTCTTCCGGTGCGCTCATGGTCTAGCTGCTTTCCCCGTGTCCTCCGAACTCGCGGCGCATCGCGGAGAGCAGGCGGTCACCATAGGTGGGGGTCCCCCGGGAGCGGAACCGGGCATACAGCGCCGCGGACAGGACATTGGCGGGAACGCCACGGTCCACGGCTTCCTGGACCGTCCAGCGCCCTTCCCCGGAATCCGCCACCCGGCCGGAGAAGCTGGACAGCTCCGGCTCCCGATGCAGGGCAGCCGCCGTAAGGTCGAGCAGCCAGGAGCCGATGACGCTCCCCCGCCGCCAGAGCTCGGCAATGGCCGACGGGTCCAGATCCAAGCCTTCCGACTCGGAACCCTTTTCGCCCTCGGCCTTCCTAAGGAGATCGAGGCCTTCGGCGTAGGCCTGCATGATCCCGTACTCGATGCCATTGTGGACCATCTTGACGTAGTGTCCGGCCCCGTTCGGGCCGCAATGGAGATAGCCTACCTCCTCGGGATCGGGCTCCCCTCCCCGTCCCGGGCTCCGCCCGGCGGCATCGATCCCGGGGGCCAGGGAGCGCAGGACCGGCTCCACTT
>JAHEOG010000107.1 GCA_018609925.1 Gammaproteobacteria bacterium | reverse complement strand
GTGGGCGCTGTCGCGGAAGCCCCCGGGAGCGAGTGCCGAGCCCACCAGGATCAGGGCGGTGCGCCGGGGCTCTAGCCCCGCAGCCCGCTCGGCAATGGCCTCCAGGGGATCGGTGACAACGGTCTCGTCGGGTCAGCTCGCGCGCAGCACCACCGCGGCCGGGCAGTCGGCCCCGTAAAAGGGAAGGAACCGATCCACTACCTCCTCGATCCGGTGCAGGATCCGGTGCAGAGAAAGGTGGACGGCCAGGGTTGCCCCGGTTGCCGCGAACGCTCCAGCATCTCCCGCTCTGGCATGGCGGAGGCCCGCTCGATTTCCGCCATGATTCCGTCCAGGCTCAGGCGGGCGGTATCGACCGCTCGGGCGCAGCAGAGCCCATCCGCCGAAGTCCCTAAGGGACTCCACCCGGGCGGCCTCCAGGCGCAGCAGCTCACCGCCGAGGTGCTCGCGGGTGAGGTAAGCACCGTGTCCCCCTCCATGGTGACGCTGGTGGCCACCGGCCGCCCAGCCGGGGACAGGGCCTGCCAGAAGCGCTCCACCAAGGCCAGGGTGGCGAGCCCGCCCCCGATGAACACGCATCGGGGTCCGGCAGCCCCTTAAGGGCTCCGGTGCCCGGGCCTCGTTGCACTCCAGGTCCGGAACGCCGAGCTCGCCGGCATTGGCCCGGATGCGCTCCACCCGCTTGGGGCGCGGTTCCAACGCGCAAGCCCGGTTGTGGGGATCGGCGAGCATCCACTCGATCACGATGGTCCCGGAGCCGGCCCCGATGTCCCACAGCAGCGCCCCTTACCCCGGGGCCAGATGGGCCAGGACCACGACCCGCACCTCGTGCTTGGTGATGGCGCCGTTGCGGGCAAAGCGCTCGCCCGGCCGGCCGGGGCTCCGGGCGATCCACCGGGCCCCTCGGGTGGTCCGGAGGGTCACGCCGATGCCGAACCAGAAAGGGTCACCTTTGGCCAGGACGGCAACCGGATCGCCCCGCCACGCCCCGATCCAGGGCAGGGCATCGGTCAAGAGCGAGGGCCAGGCGACGCGCTCCTGCGCCGGGATCCGGGGTATCATTCCCAATGACGGGCACCTCCGAACACCGTCGCGGAGCGCTCCAAAGCCTTGCGGGCCAGGGCGAGCCAGGGCCTTCCGGCGCTCGCGGAGACTGCACCCTCATCCGGTCCCGGTATGGCCTGCTCCCGATTGGCGAGAAAGGACGAACTCTTGCGAGTGCTGATTCTGGGGGGGTACCACCGAGACCCGGCCCCTGGTCCGCCATGTCGCCGACCACCCGGATCTGGACGGCGTGCTTTCCCTAGGTGGGCGCACTAGCCGGTCCGCCCGGGTTGCCTTGCCCCTGCGCATCAGGGCTTCGGGGGAGCCGAGGGCCTGGCCGGCTATCTGGCGACCGGAGACTTTGGGGCCCTGGTGGACGCCACCCACCCATTCACTGAAGGCATCTCGGCTAATGCGGCGGAAGCCGCGCGGCGAATGGGCCTCCCTCCGGTGGGTGCTGATCCAGCGGCCGTGGTCCCCCGGCCCCGGGGATTGATGGCTCCCGGTCCCCATCCTGAGCACAGCGGCCAAAGCCCTGCCCCCACTTGGCCACCGCGTCCTGATGACGACGAGCCACCAGGACCTGTCCCCTTTCGAGCGAGTACCGGACAAGCACTACGTAGTCCGCACCGTGGCTCCTCTCGAGCCGTTCCTCCGGCTCCTGAACGTAGCCTTCTTGCAGACCCGAGGCCCCTTCGATGTGGCTGCCGAAGGGGCCCTCATGGACCGCCACGGGATCGAGGTCCTGGTAACCAAGAACAGTGGCGGTGAGGCCAGCCGGGCCAAGCTCGACGCCGCTCGCCGGCGCGGAGTGCCCGTGGTGATGGTGGAGCGTTCCACGGGCCCGGAAGACGCCCCCCTTCTCCACGAGCCGGCGGCGCAGCCATCGGCGGCGGTAACCCCAGGAACGACCCGAACCGGGATCCCGGCCCGGCGAGGGCCCGAGCCTCCTCGCCTCCCCTCGCGAAGACGAAGGAATCCCCGCCTTGAGGCGGACCACATACTGCCCTTTCTGGGCGCGCTCGATCATGAGGGCGTTGAGTTCCCTCTGCCGGTACTAGTGCCGGGCTCAGGCCTTGCCCACGTAGACGCGCTCCACCTCCGGATTGGCCCGGTTCAGGATCTCGAGCGGAATCACCCGATCATGGAGGAGAACTCCGCGTTCTCCAGCGCCCACACCGCGTGCAGGGTCAGCAGCCCGGGATAGTCAGGGCCCGCTCCGACCGGGTCTACCCGTCCCCGGGAGCCGCCTTCGCGGAGAGAGGGCGTCCCCCACGGGGACCGGTAGGAAGGCCTTGGCACCGTCATGGCCGGAAAAGCTCCACTACCGCGCTTAAATTGGACGGGAACCACGCGTGCAGGTAGGTAGCGGTGAGCCGTCCCTGCCGATAGATGGCCTCGGCGGCGGTCCCCCGGTCGCGGGCGCGCACGCAGTACGCGAGCGGCTCTAGCCCCACCTCGGCCCGGGTGTGGTGGAAGGTATGCCCCCGCAGCTCGCCTTCGGGCAGGGGCGCCGCCTGCAGCCCGATCCCCTGGAGCCGCTCCTCCAGGCGGGCGCGACCGGGAACCAGACCTGCCATGGGCCGCTCGTAACCCTCCGTATCCGCCAGGGATTCCAAAAGATAGAGGAAGCCCCCACACTCGGCTAGGATGGGCCCTCCCCGCTCGTGGTGGCGCCGGAGATCCCGGGGTAGCCGCTCGTTCACGGCCAGGGCGTCCAGGTGCAGCTCGGGATACCCTCCCGGGAGCCAGACGGCGTCGGCGTGGGGCAGGCCGTCCCCGGCCAGGGGGGAGAAGAACGCCAGCTCGGCCCCCAAAGCCTCCAGCAGTCGAAGGTTGCCCGGATACAGGAAGGCGAAGGCCGCGTCGCGGGCGATGGCCACTCGAACCCTGGCTAGGGCCCGCTCCGGCCGGGGCCGGGGATAGTCCTCGAAGCCCACCGGATCGGGGAGCCCGGTCACCCCGGCCTCGGCAACCGCGGAGGCGGCCGCCGCCAAGCGCTGCTCCAGGTCCTCAATCTCCTCGGCCTGGACCAGGCCCAGGTGGCGGTCGGGCAAGCCGACCGCGGGATCCTGGGGCAGGGCCCCGAAGAAGCGGACGCCCTCGGGAAGGGCCTCCCCCAGCATGCGGCCATG
>JAHEOG010000106.1 GCA_018609925.1 Gammaproteobacteria bacterium | reverse complement strand
GCGACCTGGGCCAGGATCGATGCCAAGGCTCGGGTCCCTCCTTCCGGAATCCGGATGCTGGGGATCGGGGTCGGAGGCTTCTGGGGCTCGAAGCCCGTCCTTCGTGCTAGATCCGGCGCCGCTCCGCCAGGGCCTCCTCGTAGACCTCACCATAGCGGGCCGCGCTGCGCTGCCAGGTGAAGTCCTGGCGCATGCCGTTTCGCTGAAGCCGGCGCCAGAGCTCGGGCTGCGTGTAGAGCGCCAGGGCCCGCTGCACCGCCTCCAGGAGTGCGCTGCCGGTGGCGTCCTGGAAGGTCACCCCAGTGGCCCGGCCGGATTCCAAATGGGCTGGGGTGGCGTCCACCACCGAGTCCGCCAACCCCCCGACCGCCCGCACCACGGGGACGGTTCCGTAGCGCAGGCTGTAGAGCTGGTTGAGCCCACAGGGCTCGAAGCGCGAGGGCATGAGCAGCATGTCCGCGCCGGCCTCGACCCGATGGGCCAGGCCTTCGTCGAATCCGATGCGGACCGCGATCCGGTCGGGGTGGTTGGAGGCGAGGCGCTGCAGGGCACGCTCGTAGGCGGCCTCGCCCCGGCCCAGGACGGCGATCTGCAGATCCTGCTCAAGCAGATCCCCGATGGCCTCCAGCAAGAGATCCACGCCCTTCTGGTCTGCAAGGCGACTGATGAAGCCCAGCAAGGGGGCCTTGGGATCCTGGCTCAGGCCCAGCTCCGCCTGAAGCCGGCGCTTGTTGGCGGCCTTGCCACGCAGATCGCGTACGTCGTAGTGGGCTGGGAGGAAGGCGTCGCTGCTGGGGTCCCAGAAGCGGTGGTCGATTCCGTTCAGGATGCCGGTGAGCTCGGCCGCCCGGCGATTGAGGAGACCTTCCAGGCCCCACCCGTGGGCCGGGGTCCGGATCTCCTGGGCGTAGGTGGGGCTCACCGTGGTGAGGCGGTCGGCAAAGCCCACGCCGCCCTTCATGAAGGAAAGCTGGCCGTGGAACTCCAAGCCGTCCATGGTCCAGAGCCACTGCGGCAGGTCCAAGGACCCGAATGCCGAGGCGGGGAACAGCCCCTGGTAGGCCAGGTTATGGATGGTGAACACTGTGGCCCCGGGAATCCGATGCTGGAGCATGCGCACCGGCACGAGACCGGTCTGCCAGTCGTTGCAGTGGATCAGCTCGGGCTGCCAGCCGAGCCCGCCCAGGCCCCCGGCGATGGCAGTGGCTGTCCGGGCAAGGAGGTCAAAGCGCTCGGCGTTGTCCGGGTGGGGCCGCCCCTGGGCATCCAGATAGGGGTTCCCGGAGCGGTCGCTGAACCCCGGGGCGTCCAGGAGCCAGACCGGAACCTCGATGTCGGGTAGGGCGGTCTCCCGCAGTCGTGTGGTCGTTCCCGCCACGGGATCGCGCCAGTCGGAGCGCTCCGGGACCGCACCAAGGCGTTCCAGGGTGTCGCCGTAGGCGGGGGTCAGGATCCGCACCTCGTGGCCGAGCTCGGCAAGGGCCTGGGGCAGGCTCGCCGACACATCGGCGAGTCCACCCGTCTTGCTCAAAGGGTGGACCTCGCTGCTGACGAACAGGATCTTGGCCATGGCTTCCTATGGAAATGGGACCGCTCGGCCCGGAAGAGGGATATGGCTTACGGGCGCCGGGGATTGGCCGGACTCATTCGCCGGGACGCAGTAGCACCCCGGCGAGCGGCGGCAGGGTTAGGGAAACCGAGCAGGGGCGATCCATCCAGGGACGGGACTCGGCGATAACCCCACCCAGGTTGCCCACGTTGGAGCCGCCGTATAACTCCGAGTCGGAGTTCAGCACCTCGGCGTAATGCCCGTCCCGCGGGACTCCGATGCGGAAGCCCTCCCGGACCACCGGTGTGAAGTTGAAAACCCCGGCCACCAGGGAGCCACCCTCTGCGTACCGGAGGAAGGAGAGGACCGAGCGCTCGGCATCCCGATTGTCGAGCCAGTCGAACCCGGGGGGTTGGAAGTCCTGTTGATGCAGGGCGGGCTCCTCCCGGTACAGGCGATTGAGATCCCCCACCAGGGAATGGATGCCAGCGTGGCCTTCGTCTTCCAGGAGGCCCCAGTCCAGCTGGCCCTCGTGGCTCCACTCCTGCTCCTGGCCAATCTCGTTGCCCATAAACAGGAGCTTTTTCCCGGGATAGGCGAACATGTAAATAAGCAGCAGCCGCAGGTTCGCCCGACGCTGCCAATCGTCCCCGGGCATCTTGCCGATGAGGGAGCCCTTGCCGTGGACCACCTCGTCGTGGCTGAGGGGCAGGACGTAGTTCTCGGTGAAGGCGTAGACCAGGCTGAAGGTCAGATGGTTGTGGTGGTGACGGCGGTGGATGGGATCCCGGGCCATGTATTCCAGGGTGTCGTGCATCCAGCCCATATTCCACTTCATGGAGAAGCCCAGTCCTCCTACATGGGTGGGCTGAGTGACCTGGGGCCAGGCGGTGGACTCCTCGGCGATCACCACCGCACCCGGGTTGCGCTCGTGGACCACGCGATTGAGGTGGCGGAGGAAGTCGATGGCCTCCAGGTTCTCCCGCCCGCCGTAGATGTTCGGGATCCAGTCCTGGCCCTCCCGCGAGTAGTCCAGGTAGAGCATGGAGGCCACGGCATCCACCCGGAGGCCGTCGACGTGGAACTCCTCCAGCCAGTAGAGGGCGGAGGAAAGGAGGAAGTTGTGCACCTCGGGGCGGTCGTAGTTGAAGACCAGGGTTCCCCAATCGCGGTGTTCGCCGCGGCGGGGATCGGCATGCTCGTAGAGGGCCGAGCCATCGAAGCGAGCCAGGGCGTGGGCGTCCTTGGGGAAGTGCCCCGGGACCCAGTCCAGCAGCACCCCGAGGCCGTGGCGGTGGCAGTGGTCCACGAAGTATCGGAAGTCGTCGGGGGTGCCGAACCGGCTGGTGGGGGCATAGAAGCCGGTGGTCTGGTAGCCCCAGGAGGCGTCCAGCGGGTGCTCGGTTACCGGCATGAGCTGGACATGGGTGTAGCCCAGAGCGGTCACGTAGTCCACCAGCTGGTGGGCGATCTCCCGGTAATTCAAAAAGCCCCCGTCCTCTCCCCGCTTCCAGGAGCCCAAGTGGACCTCGTAGGCGCTCATGGGGGTTTGGAGCCAGCCTCGCTGGGCCCGCTCCTCCAGCCACTGCCGATCGCCCCATTCGAACCCGCTCTCGGTAGGGACGATGGCGGCGGTCTGCGGGCGGTGCTCGAACTGACGTCCATAGGGGTCGGTCTTGAGGAGGATCTCGCCCGTGCTATGGCTGCGCAGCTCGAACTTGTACAGCTCGCCAGGGCTCAGATCGGGTATGAACAGCTCCCAGATCCCGCTACCGCCTCGGGAGCGCATGGGATGGGCGCAGCCGTTCCAGCCGTTGAAGCCGCCGACGACGCCGATCCGGTCCGCGTTGGGGGCCCATACGGCGAAGTGGACCCCGGCCACGCCGTCCACCGTTTCCGTTCGGGCGCCCAGGAAGCGGTAGGCGTGCCAATGCCGGCCTTCGGTGAAGAGGTGGAGGTCGAAATCGGGGATGCGAGGACCGAAGGTGTAGGGATCATGGCGCTCGTGAACCGCTCCCTCGGAGTCCTGCCAGCGCAGGCGGTAGTGCTCGGGCAGCTCGGGAAGGGCCTCGCGGAGCTCGAAGAGGTCCGTGCCGGGAACTCGCTGCAGGGCGTGGCCGGTGTCGGCCAAGGCGACCTCCCGGGCACCCGGCACGAAGACCCGGATCAGGGCCTGGCCGCCTTCCCGTAGCCGGCCCAGAACCGTGAAGGGATCGTGGTGCCGGCCTTCCACTAAGGCGGCGAGCTCGGGACCTAGCTGGGGGGTGGCCTGGGGCATGGACATCCTAACGTAGCTGAGGCTGAAGGTAGTGCGAGGGTGGAGGCTTCCCGGTGGGCGGGTCACCGCTTCGGACAAATGGTAACATCGAGGCTTTACCCGCCCAGTCTAGGAGCTCCCCCCATGCGCCGCGAGGAAACCGGTCCCGAGGTCTTCCAGGAAGCGGCTCGCAACCCCCGATTTGTCAGCCTACTGACCAAGGAGACCTTGGCCCTGATCCTGGCTGGAGGGCGGGGAACCCGCCTCGGCAAGCTCACCCAGTGGCGGGCTAAGCCGGCCACGCCCTTTGGGGGCAAGTTCCGGATCATCGATTTCCCCCTGTCCAACTGCATCAATTCGGGCATTCGCCAGATCGGGGTCCTGACCCAGTACAAGGCCCACTCCCTGATCCGCCACATCCAGAAGGGGTGGAACTTCCTGCGTGGGGAGTTCAACGAGTTCGTGGAGGTGCTTCCAGCCCAGCAGCGAACTACTCCCGACTGGTACCAGGGTACCGCAGACGCCGTCTATCAGAACCTGGACATCATCCGGGACCACAATCCGGAATACATCCTGATCCTGGCCGGAGACCACATCTACAAGATGGACTACGGCCCCATGATCGCCTACCACGTGGAGAACCAGGCGGACATGACCGTGGGCTGCCTGGACGTTCCCATCGAACAGGCTCAGGCCTTCGGGGTGATGACCATGGACGAGGGGGGGCGGGTAGTGCGATTCCGCGAGAAGCCCGAGGCCCCCGATCCGCTGCCCGGTCGAGAGGCTGTGGCGCTGATCTCCATGGGAATCTACGTGTTCCGGACGGAGTTCCTCTTCGACGAAGTCATCAAGGATGCCGACGATCCCAATTCCTCGCACGATTTCGGCAAGGACATTATCCCCCGAGTGATCGAGAACCACCGGGTGATGGCCTACCCCTTCCGGGATCCCCAGACCGGTGAGCAAGGATTCTGGCGGGACGTAGGCACCGTGGACGCCTTCTGGGCGGCCAACCTGGAGCTGATCGGGGTGACCCCGGAGCTCAACATCTATGACACCGAATGGCCCATCTGGACCTACCAGGAGCAGCTCCCTCCGGCCAAGTTTGTGTTCGACGACGCCGACCGCCGGGGCTCGGCGGTGGATTCCATGGTCTCCGGTGGCTGCATCATCTCCGGGGGCACGGTGCGGGGCTCGGTGCTGTTCTCCAATGTGACGGTCCAGGCCCGGGCCAGGTTGGAGGAGGCGGTGGTTTTGCCCGATGTGGAGATCGGTGAGCGGGCCAGGGTCCAAAAAGCGGTCCTGGATCGCGGCTGCCGGATCCCTCCCGGCATGGTGATCGGCGAGGACCCGGCTGAGGATCGCGAGCGCTTCGATGTGACCCCGGAAGGGGTGGTGCTGGTTACCCCGGAGATGCTGAGGGGGCAGGTCCGCCATGTCCGCTGATCGAACTCTCAAGGTGGTTCTGTGCTGGCATATGCACCAGCCCAACTATCTGGACCCCTTGTCGGGGGCCTATCAGCTGCCTTGGACCTACCTGCACGGGATCAAGGACTACGCGGACATGGCCAGCCACTTGGAGAGCAACCCCCAGGCACGGGCCGTGGTGAACTTCGCTCCCGTTTTGCTGGAGCAGATCGAGGACTACGCCCGCCAGATCCGGGCCCATCTCGAGTCCGGTAGCCCCATCGGGGATCGCCTCCTCGCGGCGCTGGACAGTCCCGCTCCCCCTCCCGGAAACGAGGAGCGCCTGACCCTAATCCGGGAGTGCCTCCGGGCCAATCGGGCCAATGTTATCGACCGGTTCCCGGCCTATGCCCGGCTCGCTCGCCTCGCCGACTGCCTGGAGGAGGATCCGGGCTCCTTGATGTACGTGGACGAGCAGTTCTTTGCGGACATCCTCACCTGGTACCACCTGGGCTGGATGGGGGAGAGCGTTCGTCGGGCCGATCCCCGCTTGCGTGGACTTCAGGAGAAAGGCGCCGGCTACACGGTGGAGGATCGTCGCTACCTCCTGGCCCTTATCGCCGAGCTGCTGGAAGGGCTAACGGAGCGCTACCGCCGTCTGGCCGAAACCGGCCAGATCGAGCTATCCGTCACCCCCTATGCCCATCCCATCCTTCCCCTCCTCCTGGATTTCCAAACCGCCCGGGAAGCCCTTCCCGAAAGCCCCTTGCCGGAGGCCGAAGCCTACCCCGGGGGCGAACAGCGGGCCCGCTGGCACATCGAGGAAGGGCTGAAGAGCTTCCGTCACCACTTCGGATTTGAGCCGCGGGGGTGCTGGCCGGCAGAAGGCGGGGTAAGCGAGGCCACCATGGGACTGCTTTCGGAGTACGGCTTTGCCTGGGCGGCCACCGGCGAGGGGGTGCTGGGCAACAGCCTCGGATCGGACTATACCCGGTATGGGGGAGGACTGGAGCTGGCCAACACCCTCTGCCACCCTTACCGCCTGGAGGGCTCGGGGACCGCTTGCTTCTTTCGGGACGACGAGCTCTCCGATCTGATCGGCTTCCAGTATTCGGAGTGGCACGCCGACGACGCCGTTTCCGATCTCATCCAACGGCTGGAGGCCATCAACGCAGCCACTGCCGACCACCCCGATGCCCTGGTACCCATCATCCTCGATGGCGAGAACGCCTGGGAGCACTACCCGGAGAACGGGTTCCACTTCCTGAGCGCCCTCTACGAGCGCCTGGGGGAGCACCCGGAACTGGAGCTGACCACCTTCAGCGCGGCCTTGGACGAAGGAGTTACCGTCAACCCCCTGGACCGGCTGATCGCCGGCAGCTGGGTCTACGGCACCCTGTCCACCTGGATGGGGGATAAGGATAAGAACCGGGGATGGGATCTGCTAGTGGCCGCCAAGGAGGCCTTCGATGCGGAGGTCCCCGGTCTGGAGGAGCCGGCCCGGACCGCGGCCACCCACCAGCTTGGCATCTGCGAGGGCTCGGACTGGTTCTGGTGGTTCGGGGACTACAATCCGGCCGATGTGGTGCGGGACTTCGATCGCCTCTATCGACTCCACCTTTCCCAGCTCTACCGTCTCCTGAACGTGGAGCCTCCGGAGTACCTAGCCCACGCCTTCGCCCACGGCAGCGGGCGCCCCGCCCAAGGGGGCGTCATGCTCCCCGGCCACGCCTCCCGTACTTGAGGGGGCTCGCCCTGACCTCCCAAAGGACCGGGCCGGCCCTTGTCGGAGAGGGCCCATGACCCGGGAATCTCCCCGCGATCGGCGGCGCAGCGGGATCCTTCTCCACCCCACCTCCCTCCCGGGCGGGCCCGGCAACGGAGACCTCGGCGCCAGTGCCTACCGCTTCGTCGATTTCCTGGCCCAGTGCGGCTGCAGCGTTTGGCAGGTCCTACCGCTCGGCCCCACCCACGGCGACGGCTCTCCCTACCACAGCCTCTCCGCCCACGCCGGCAACCCTTCCTTGTTGGCCCTGGAGGCCCTGGTCGATGCGGGATGGTTAGATGAGGTTCCGACTCCCGAGCAAGGAGATTCCGGCACCACGCTGCGGCAACAGGCCCTCCAGCAAGCCCATGCAGGGTTTCGACAGCGAGGAGCCCCTGAAGACCGGCAAGCCTTTGAGGAGTTCACCCGCGCCGAAGCAGGCTGGCTGGAGGACTACGCCCTGTTTACGGCCCTTCGGGAGGAACAGGGCGGGCCGTGGTGGGACTGGCCACCTCCCCTGAGGGATCGGGATCCCGGGGCATTGGAGCAGGCCCGGGAGCGCTTGCGGGAGGTCACTGACCGCCAGTGCTTCTTCCAATGGCTGTTCTTCAGCCAATGGCGGGCCCTCAAGGGCTACGCCAATGGTCAAGGCATCCTACTCTTTGGCGACATGCCCATCTTTGTGGCCCACGACAGCGCGGAGGTCTGGGCTCACCGGCAGTACTTCGCCCTGGACGAGCAAGGTCATCCGGAAACCGTAGCCGGGGTGCCGCCGGACTACTTCTCCGAGACAGGGCAATACTGGGGCAATCCCCATTTCCGGTGGGACCGCCTCGCGGCCGACGGATACGGGTGGTGGATCGAGCGCCTGCGATCCCAGTTCGGGCTCTTCGATTGGGTCCGGATCGACCACTTCCGGGGGTTCGAGGCCTTCTGGGAGATCCCGGCCGAGCGGCCGGCCACCGAGGGCCATTGGGTGGAAGGACCTGGAGCGGCCTTCTTCCAGGCCGTGGAAGAGGCCCTGGGGGAGCTGCCCCTGGTGGCGGAGGATCTGGGCCTGATCACTCCTTCGGTCACCGCCCTGCGCAAGCGGTTTGAGCTACCCGGCATGAAGGTTTTGCAGTTCGCCTTCGGGGACGACCCCGAAAACCCGTTCCTACCCCACAACCATGGTCCCGACTACGTTGTCTACACCGGCACCCACGACAACAACACCACACTGGGGTGGTTCCGTGACGAGCTGGACGAGGAGATCCGGGCCCGCATCCTGGACTATCTGGGGCATCCTTCCGAGCCCATGCCTTGGCCCCTGATCCGAGCGGCCTTGGCTTCGGTGGCCCGGTGCTCGGTAGTCCCCTTCCAAGACCTCCTGGCGCTCGGTAGCGAGCACCGGATGAATCAGCCCGGGACGACGGAGGGCAACTGGCGGTGGCGTTTCGATTGGAACTGGGTTGGGACCGACCTGGCCCCCTTTGTGCGCCATCTGAACACGCTGTATGGGCGCTGGGAGGGCGATTGACCTCTTACGGCGCGCCCCGCAAAATCTATTATGAATATTTCATATTTTTTTGAGCGGACCATGCCAAGACAAGCCACCCCCTTCCGGGATCGCGTGAGACGGTGCACCTTCACCCTGCCCGAGGGCGACGAAGGGCTCATCGATCACATCCGGGACCTGGCCAACCGAATGGGCCTGGATACCCCCACCCGAAGCGAGGTGGTCCGGGCCGCCCTGAAGAACCTGGCGTGGGCCAATGAGCGCCGCTTCCGGGGGGCCTTCGAAAGCCTGGAACGGGTGAAAACTGGCCGTCCTCCGAAACGGGATAAGGACTCGGGGGAAGGGTAGGGGGTTCGGCAAGGTGCCCACCTCGGAGGCCCTTTCCCTTGCTTTCGCGTTGACACTACCAGGCCTCTGGGATACGTTTTTGCACCCTGTTCCCCGGTAGCTCAGCGGTAGAGCAGGTGGCTGTTAACCACCGCGTCGCTGGTTCGAGTCCAGCCCGGGGAGCCATTTCCCCAAGGAACTTTCCAAGGCGACCCGCCTTTTAAGCTCTTTACCTTCCTAATCGAAGCGATCCCCTCGCGGGAACCCGGGAAGGCAGCTGATCCGGGTGAGATAGATCGTCACCCCACCGCCGATGGCCTGGTGATGCAGCCACAAGGGCCAGAAGCTCGATAAACAAGGGGCTATAGAGAGAGGTTCCCTGGCTTACAGGAAGCAGGCTCAGGGATTGCCGGGAACCTTCCCCTCATCGACCTCCCTTTGGGCAAAGTCGACCGCTTCCTCCGGAGAGGAAAAGGTCTCCTCCCGCCATTCTTCGGGCAGCCCTTCTGTCCATTCTATTTGGCCGCTTTCCAGACGATGCTGGAACTCATATCGGGTTATTTCCCAATCTTTTCCCGGTTGCCGATAGATATTGATCAGCTCGCCGTTTCGCAGCTCCCGGGTATGGCTCTCCCCGGAAAGCTTGTCTTCGAAGCTCATTTCTCCATCTCCCCAAGGTAATGAGTTTCCTTCTCCACGATACCGTCCTCCGCTGCCTACCGAATCGCCATCGATCCAGCAACGATCCCTTAGCGGATGTCCCCAAAATCCGGTCAGCCCAAACCTAACACCCCTGGCAAGATCCCTTTCCCCGGCTGTGCGTTTCGGCAATATGGGAAGGGCCCTATAATGCCCGGCTCCCGCCGGGTCCCCGCTCCGGGAACCATTTTCTTCGGAGCCGGCCCAAGGCCTAAACCCCTTGCCTGGTTACTGATCAGGTTCAGTTGGATGGGGCGGGGTCTGGTGGGCGGGCGGAGTCTTCCTCGGGCCGGATCGGCTCGGGCGGATCCTCTGGCCTCGCAAAGAGCGGCTGAGGCTGATCAGGAATCGGGCCCCTTTTGATTGGACTCCGAACGGTTTCTACTGCAAAGCCACTGGGAGGGTGCTATGACCTCTGGGCGTTTGATTGTCCTGCTTGTGGGCCTGTTGGGGCTCGGCCTGGCGGGCTGGGCCAATGCGGAGAACCAAGGCCATCAGATGCTCAAGGACGCCGAGGCCCGGGAAAAGCGCCAAGTGTTAGGCCAGGTTGTGGGCTCCGAGGGCCACCGCTGCCGGGCCTGGGAGGTATCCTTCAAGGTGCTCAAAGATGAGAAGGCCTACTGGGTGACCAAGTGCATGAGCGGGCTGAGCTATCTGGTCATGATCCGCCCGGACGAGGAGGGCACGACAGAGGTGTGGAACTGCGACAACGCTCAGCAGGAAGCCGGGATGGCCTGTTCCGCCAATAAGGAGGGCTGAACGGGTTTTAAGAGCTATCCCGGAACGCTGCTCTTCGACTTGGTTGGCAAAAGCGGGCTTGGTTTTGCCAAGCGCGGGAAAGGAGCGTATAATCTATTCGTCGCTGTGCTTGTCGTAGGAATCTGCCCGAAGTGGATAGCCGGGGTCGAGACGGCAGGCACCTCTTTCTGGTTTTTCTAGGAGTTTTCGTTAATGCGTCAAGGTTCGGTGAAGTGGTTTAATGACGCCAAGGGCTTCGGATTCATTGCGCCCGACGATGGCGGTGAGGACGTATTCGTCCACTTTTCGGCCATTCAGGAGGAGGGGTTCAAGAGCCTGACCGAAGGCCAGACCGTCTCCTTCGAGAGTGAGACCGGCCCTAAAGGAGAGAAGGCCAGCGTGGTGCACACCTAGCCTTTCGACCTTGCGAACGGGTTGAAAGAGCCCCGCCGTCCCGGCGGGGCTCTTTCTTTTCCCGGGCTGAGATCCGACTCCGATCAGGATTCGCTGGTGGACTCCTCCTCCTCCTTGCGCTCCCGATCCTCCTCCGAAGCCTCGGGGCTACTCCCGGATGCCTTGGCATCCCCCGTTTCGAAGAAATCAGCGGTGTGGGCAGGGACCTGGATATCGTCCACTGACGGCTTGGGCGGGGAGATCCGCTTATTGGATTCCTCGGAGCCGGCCGTGCCCTGGCTTTGGGTGGACTTGGAGCCACCACCGGATTTCTTGGCCCCTCCGGATTTGCCGGCCTCTCCCTGGCCTTTGGCGGATGATTCGCTTTTGCCCTCGTTGCCACCGGTCGAGGCAGTTTGTTTCTCCGGCTGGCCCGATTCCTTGGGTCCCTCGGTGGACTGACCAGCGGCAGACTGATTGGCCTCGGTCTGATTTGCCCCGTTATTGCGCGATTGGCCTTGGCCCCCGCGCCGCCGGCGGCCTCCCGAGCCCCCGCGGCGGCCCCGAGAGCCGGAACGGCTGCGCTGGGACTTCCCCGAGGTCTGGGTACCGGACTCCTGGGTCTCCTTTCCTTGGGAGGCCGAATCCTGGCTGGCGGATCCCTGGGCGCTACCTGCGGCTTGCGCGCCTTGCCCGGAATCCTTTTTCCCTTTTTCTCCCTTAGCGGAGGAATCGGTTTCCTCCCTGGTCGAGGTGCCCGAGCCCCCTTTGGCCCCCTTGGGGCTCTCCGTCTTGGGGCTCTCCGTGGATTGGCTTCCGCCCTTGGCGGCGGTTTTCTCCGTCGGCTTTTGGTCGGAGCTGCCGGGGCCGGCCTTCTGAGACTGGGACCGTCCCCGCCCCCGCGAGGACTGTCGGCTCCGCCTTCCCGATCCGGAGCCGGCTTGGGCTGTGGACTGCCCCTTACCGGAATCCTCCTGGCCCGCCTTACCCTTGGCAGGACCCTCGGCGGTCTGGTCCCCGCTCGGTCCGCGGGCATCCGATCCCGACTCGGGGAGAAGGGCGCCCAGCAATCGCTTCCAGAAAGAGGCGGCGGCCGTCCCTCCTGGGCTGAGGGAGGTCGCCGGTGCCGACTCGGGCTGCTCCGGGCGTGGTGCCGCCACGGTAGGGGAGAGGGGAGCCTCGGAATCGGCGGTCGGCTGGGTCTCGCTGCTGCGCGGATTGGCGGTGGGCTCGGGGGTTGTGATCTGGCTGTAGCTGACGCTGCGGCTCTCCCCTTCCTCCAGGTCCTTTGCCCGGCCCCGTTCCACCGAGTAGGCGGGGGTCATGAGATTGGGGTCGGGGATGATGGTTAGGCTGACGGTGTAGCGCTCCTCCAGCACGCTTAGGCCGGAGCGCTTCTCGTTGAGGAGGTAGGAAGCCACCTCCACCGGAACCCGGGCGTCGATGTAGGCCGTTTGCTCCTTGAGGCTCTCCTCTTCGAGCACCCGAAGGATGTGCAGGGCGGAGGATTCGATAGTCCGGATCCGCCCCTGGCCGTTGCAGCGCGGGCAGGCGGTGTGGGTCGCCTCTCCCAGGGAGGGCCGAAGGCGTTGGCGGGACATCTCAAGGAGTCCGAAGCGGGAGATCTTACCCACTTTGATCCGGGCACGGTCGACCTTGACCGCCTCCCGCAGCTTGTCCTCCACGGCCTGGATGTTGCGCTTGCGCTTCATGTCGATGAAGTCGATCACGATGAGTCCGCCCACATCGCGCAAGCGCAGCTGGCGCGGGAGCTCCTCGGCGGCCTCCAGGTTGGTCTGGAGGGCGGTCTCCTCCAGATCCTGGCCCTTGGTCGCCTTGGCCGAATTGATGTCCACCGAGACCAGGGCCTCAGTGGGATCCAGGATTAGGCTGCCGCCGCCGTCGAGGGCCACCTCCCGGCTGTAGGCGGTGTCGATCTGGTGCTCGATCTGGAACCGGGAAAACAGCGGAATGGAATCCTTGTAGTACTTCACCCGGCCGGCGCACTCGGGCATGATCGACTGCATGAACTGCCGGGCCGTATCCGCCACCTCCTGGTTATCCACCAGGATCTCGGTGATGTCCTCCTCGAAATTGTCCCGCAGCGCCCGGATGACGGTGTTGCCTTCCTGGTAGATCAGGAGGGGCGCGTCGGCACTTTCGGCCTGTTCCAGGATGGAGTGCCAGAGCTGGAGGAGGTGGTTGAGGTCCCGCTGTAGCTGATCGGCGCTCTTGCCGATTCCCGCGGTGCGGATGATGACGCCGACCCCCTCCGGAACCTCCAGGGAGTTGAGGGCGTCCCGGAGCTCCTTGCGGTCCTCCCCCTCGATGCGGCGGGAAACCCCGCCGGCCCGGGGATTGTTGGGCATGAGGACCAGGTACCGGCCGGCCAGGGAGGGCAGGGTGGTTAAGGCCGCCCCCTTGGTGCCGCGCTCCTCCTTGTCCACCTGGACGATGAGCTCCTGCCTCTCGGAGACCACATCCTGGATCCGTACCTTGCGCGGCGACGGGGTTTTGCCCTGCTCGTCCTCGGGGTAGTATTCCCGGCCGATCTCCTTGATGGGCAGGAAGCCCTGGCGGCCGCCGCCGTACTCGACGAACGCCGCTTGCAGGCTGGCTTCCACCCGGGTCACCCGGCCTTTGTAGATATTGCCTTTCTTCTGTTGGTGGGCGGCGTTCTCAACATCCAGATTGAGCAGCTTTTGACCGTCCACCACCGCCACCCGGAGCTCCTCCGGGTTGGTGGCATTGATTAGCATGCGTTTCATTTTGGGTAAGTGGCTCCTGTGGCCGCCGGACCCAAAGGGGCGGACGCCGCCTATGCCCCGCCCGGCGGCGGGAAACTGGGATATCTTGTCCTGCCGGATCCTGCCTCAACGCACCGCGATCCTTGGGTGCGGACACCTGTGCTAGGGTCCTGAAAGGCAGAGGGCGACGCGCCAACAGGGACGCGTCGCGGCGGGAACCTTTACCGAAAGGCGCTTCCCGTTAGGTAGCGTACGAGCAAAGGGGATTGAAACCCCAAAAGCCCGCATCCAAACCAGTCCATTATCCTATCGGATCGGGGGAATTCTTTCAATTCACGCCGTTAGTTGGTCCGATCCCGACACAAGGCGAGAAGTTCCCGATGACATTTGGCAACGGGGGAGGCGGGGAAGGCGCCCGCTGGGTGACCGTGGACTCCCAGCGTGCCGGGCAGCGGCTGGACAATTTCCTGCTAGCCCAACTGAAGGGCGTCCCCCGATCCCGGGTCTACCGCATGCTCCGCAAGGGAGAGGTGCGGGTGAACGGTGGGCGGTCCCGGGCGGGCCGCCGCCTCCAGGCCGGGGATCGGGTCCGGCTGCCTCCCGTGACCGCCCGCTCCCCGGAGGCTTCGGCAGCGGTACCGGAATCCCTGCGGGCCCGGGTCGGGGCCGCGTTCCTGTTCGAGGACGCGGAAATGGCGGTTCTCGACAAACCGGCGGGAATGGCGGTCCACAGCGGTACCCAGACCCCCTTCGGGATCATCGAGGCCCTGGCGGCTGTCCGCCCCGATAGCGAGTGGGGATTGGCACACCGCCTGGATCGGGGGACCTCGGGCTGCCTGGTGGTGGGCAAGGGAGCCGGTCCCACCCGGGCCCTTCAGGCGGCATTTCGCGAAGAGCGCATCGAAAAGGGCTATCTCGCCCTGCTTGTGGGGGAGTCGGACCGGCAAGAAATGGAGGTAAATGCCCCTTTGCGCCGGACCGACGATGGAGAGGCCCGACAGAGCGTGGTGGTGGATCTCGAAGGGGGAAGGGAAGCGACAACCCGGTTCCGGACGGTGGCGGTTCTCTCGGGATATACCCTGGTGTGGGCCGAGCCCTTCCGGGGGCGGACCCATCAGATCCGGGCCCACGCCCGCCATGCCGGGCTCCCCGTCGGGGGAGACTGGGGCTACGGGCACAAGGCGGGCAATCGGGCCTTGAAAGACCACGGTCTCGACCGGATATTCCTCCACAGTGCGAAGATCGGCCTTCCCCACCCGGCCAGCGGGGAGTGGCTAACCTTCCAGGCCCCCCTGCCCGCCGAGCTAAAGGCTGTTCTGGATGCCCTGGGCGGTCCGGGCAGCATTCTGGATAACGACATCTGAAACGAGAGGACCGCGTTGGCCACTGAAGCCTGGGACCCGGAGCGGATTCGCCTGGTGGTGCTTGACTGGGACGGAACCCTGGTCGACAGCCGCCAGGCCATCGTTTCCACCCTGCAGGCCACTTTCCAGGAGGCGGGCCATCGGGTCCCTTCCCCCGAGCGCTGCCAGGAGGTGATCGGACTGGGGCTGCGCGAGGCCCTTGCGGCGCTTGCTCCCGAAACCGACGAAGACCAGCGCGATCTTCTACAGGCCGTGTACAGTCGGCGCTTCCAAGGGTTCGGGGCCGGCGAAATGCCCTTTTTCCCCGGTGTCCTCCAGGGTCTGCATCGGCTCCGGGAGGGGGGGTACTTCATGGGGATCGCTACGGGGAAATCCCGCCGGGGCCTGGACCGCATGCTGCAGGCATGGGGCCTGGGAGACGCCTTTCACGCCACCCGCTGCGCCGACGAGACGGCCTCCAAACCGGATCCCCGTATGCTCCGGGAGCTGCTGGGGACCTTCCGGGCCATGCCCAGCGAAGCGGTCTACGTCGGCGACACCGCCTTTGATATGGAGATGGCCTACCGCCTCGACATGCCCCGCATCGCCGTAACCTACGGCATGCACGCCCAGAGCCGCCTGGCGCCTTGGCAGCCCCAGGCCTGGGCCGAGGACTTCAGCCAGATAGTGAAGCATCTGGGCGCGGGGGGTCTGGTTAGGCCACCGAGCGAAGGCTATAATTGATAGGTTAATGCGAGAGCTGAACGAGTCCATCATCCCGCTGGAACAGGTCCCGGCGGAAGGCCTTGCCCTTCAGGGCGGCATTCCCCCCCGGCGCCTGGACCGGCTACGAGAGGCGACCGCCGGGCTACCGGAGGCCGTGGCGATCGACCTGCGCCTTGAGCCCCGCAACGACGTCTACATCCTGAGCGGCCGAGTCACGGGGCAAGTCGCCCTACAGTGCGAATACTGCCGCGCCCATTTCGATCACCCCCTGGCGGCGGAGCTCTTCCTGACGGTGGAGCCCGACCCCGAGCGGGAGGTTCAGCCTGATCCCGCCCAAAAAGGGGAGGTATGGGTGCTGACCCAGTCGGATAATCAGGTGGAAGCACCCGAGGGCAGGCTGGATCTCGTGGGCGCCCTAGAGGACGAGTGGCTCCTTGGCCTGCCCCAGAGCCCCATCTGCGATCCGGCCTGCCGAGGACTCTGCCCCGTTTGCGGAGCTGACCGTAACGAGGCAGAATGCGGCTGCTCTCGCCCTCGGCGCGAGAACCCGTTCGCTATCCTGGCCCAGCTCAAGCAGGACTCCTAGCCCCGGCGCTCCCTCGGAACGGCGGGGCCCCCACATTCATCGGTTTGGGAGCCCACAATGGCTGTACCCAAGAAGAAGACCTCCAAAGGACGGCGCGATCGCCGCCGCTCCCACCACGGCGTTCGACCGGCCAACCTGGGCGTATGCCCCGAGTGCGGAGAGACCAAACGTCCGCATCACGTTTGCCGAAGCTGCGGCTCCTACCGGGAGCGCCAGGTGCTCCCGGTCTCCGAGGAGGATTAGTCCCGTCCCATCGGCGGTGAGACCTCCCGGATCGAACCGTTCGATTCCCATCCCCGCCTGCGCGCTCAAGGGGGCCCCATGCGGATAGCCCTGGATGCCATGGGGGGGGACCATGGTCCGTCCGTGGTCATTCCCGCGGCTGCCTCCGTCCTGGCGAAGTATAACGACCTTGAGCTGGTGCTGGTGGGCCCGGAAGACGCCATCCAGGCGGCCCTTGCCGACCAGGGGCTGAGCTCCCATCCCCGGATCGCTATTCGGGAGGCGACCCAAGTGGTGGCTCCGGACGACGATGTGTCCCTGGCCTTGCGCAGCAAGCGCGATTCCTCCATGCACGTCGGTGCCCAGTTGGTTAAAGAGGGGGAAGTGGACGGGCTGGTCAGCGCCGGCAATACCGGGGCCCTGATGGCCATCTCCCGGCTAATCCTGAAGACCCTGCCCAGTATCGATCGCCCTGCCATTGCCACCTTCCTGCCGACCGTGGGCGGACCCACCTTGATGTTGGACTTGGGGGCCAATGTGGACTGCAACTCCGATCACCTCTTCCAGTTCGGCATCATGGGGGTGGTCGCCTCTCGGTCCGTCTACGGGGTGGAACGTCCTTCGGTGGGTCTCCTGAACATCGGGGAAGAGCACATCAAGGGCAACGATGTGGTGAAGGTGGCGGGCCAGGCCTTGCGCCAAAGCCAGCTCAACTACATTGGTAACGTGGAGGGCCGGGACATCTTCCGGGGAGAGGTGGATGTGGTCGTCTCCGATGGGTTCGTCGGCAATGTGGCCCTCAAGACCTCGGAAGGCACCGCGGAGCTGATCGCCCATTTCCTACGCCAGGCCTTCACTGCGAGCTGGCCGGCCCGGGTGGCCGCCTTCCTGGCGCAGCGGGTGCTGAGGGATTTCCGCCAGCGGGTGGATCACCGGGAGTACAACGGGGCCATGCTCCTCGGGCTGAACGGGATTGTGGTCAAGAGTCACGGCAGTGCTGATGCCTACGCCTTCAGCAAGGCCATCGAGGTAGCTATATCCCAGGTTCGAAATGAAATGAACCAGCACCTCACCAGCGAGTTCCAGCAGATGCTGGACGTGGCGGAGTAGGCTGAGTGGCGGGGACACGGATCACCGGCACCGGGAGCTACCTGCCCGAAAAGGTCCTTACCAACGAGGATTTAGAAGGGCTGGTGGACACCAGTGATGAGTGGATCACGGCTCGGACCGGCATCAAACAGCGCCGCATCGCCGCCCCCGATGAGGCCACGGTCGATCTGGCCGAGACCGCCGCTCGCCGAGCCCTGGATGCCGCCGAGCGCTCGCCCGGGGAGATCGACCTGATCGTGGTGGCCACCACCACCCCCGACCGGGTCTTTCCGAGCACCGCCTGCCTTCTCCAGGGCCGCCTAGGGGTGGTGGGCGCACCGGCCTTCGATGTCCAGGCCGTATGCACGGGGTTCATCTACGCCCTGGCCACAGCGCACAGCTTCCTGCGCACGGGGCTCGCCCGGCGGGCCCTGGTGGTGGGTGCCGAAGTCCTTTCCCGGATCCTCAACTGGGAAGATCGCAGCACCTGCGTCCTGTTTGGCGACGGCTCGGGGGCCGTGGTGCTGGAGGCCGACGACACCCCCGAGCACGGCCTCCTGTCCACCCACCTCCATGCCGATGGCAGCCAGGACAGCTTGCTGACAGTCCCTACCGGCATTGCGACGGGCTGGGAGTCCGGAACCCCCGAAGGGACCATCCATATGCGGGGCAACGAGGTCTTCCGCGTGGCCGTGAATACCCTCGGCCAGGTGGTGGAGGAAACCCTGGCCGCCAACGGGCTGGAGCAGGGCGAGGTGGATTGGCTAGTTCCCCACCAGGCCAATATCCGAATCATCCAGGCGACGGCCAAGAAGCTCGACCTGGCCATGGACCGGGTGGTGGTCACCGTGGACCGCCACGGCAACACCTCGGCGGCCTCGGTCCCCCTGGCGCTCGACGAAGGGGTCCGCGACAACCGCATCCGCCCGGGCGAACTGGTGCTGCTGGAGGCCTTCGGAGGAGGCTTCACCTGGGGCTCCGCCCTCCTTCGCTGGTAGCTACCCGAACAATCCAAGCGCAGCGCTCTTCGGAACCGTAACCGCCAAGGGGGAGATTCCCGGTCATGCCTTTCGCCTTCCTTTTCCCCGGTCAGGGCTCGCAAAGCGTTGGCATGCTCGATGGCTTCGCAGACCCGGACCGGATGGTGGCCCGCACCCTGGAAGAGGTCTCCGAGGCGGTCGGCCGCGATCTGGCCGGCCTGATCCGTGAAGGACCGGAAGCGGAGCTGGGCCGTACCGAGACCACCCAGCCGGCCATGCTCGCCGCCGGTGTCGCCGTCTCCCGGCTCTGGGCCCATCACGAAGGTCCCGCGCCAGCCTACGCCGCGGGCCACAGCCTGGGGGAGTACAGCGCCCTGGTGGCGACGGGCAGCCTGGACCTGGCGGAAGCCGCCGCCCTGGTGGCGGACCGGGCCCGTTACATGCAGGAGGCCGTGCCCGAAGGCGGAGGCAAGATGGCCGCCATACTGGGTCTGGAAGACGACACCGTAATGGATCTCTGCCAAGGGGTTCGCGATCGGGGATTGGTGGAGCCCGCCAACTTCAACGCACCGGGCCAGATCGTGGTGGCGGGTACCGCCTCCGCCGTGGAGGCGCTCATGGAGGCGGCCCAGGAGGCCGGGGCCAAGCGCAGTGTCGAGCTCCCGGTCTCCATCCCGTCCCACTGCGCGCTCATGGAGCCGGCGGCGAAGCGGCTGGAGGAGCGGCTCGGGGATTCCGAAATCCGGCCGCCCCGAGTGCCCGTAGTCACCAATGTCGATGCCGAGCCGGTCACCGATCCTGGCGCCATCCGCGCCGCCCTCGTGCGTCAGCTTGCCAACCCCGTACGCTGGACCCGGGTGATTGAGCGGATGGCGGGGGAGGGGACCGACACGGTACTGGAAATGGGTCCGGGCAAGGTGCTCTGCGGTCTAAATCGTCGCATCGACCGCGCCATGGCATGCCATGCCCTCCAGG
>JAHEOG010000105.1 GCA_018609925.1 Gammaproteobacteria bacterium | reverse complement strand
TGATCCGCGGCGCCCTGGCTACCACCTTGTACGGCCACACCGCCGCCGGGCTGCTTGGCCTGTGCGAGGACGAGCACCGGTGGGAGGACGAGGTGGAGCGTTTCCAGGCCCTGCACGAGCGCTGGCAGCGGGAGGGCTTCATGGGCCTGTTCCGGGCCTGGCTGGCCGAGGAGGGAATCCGCCCCCGGCTATTGGCCTACGCCGAGGGAGAGCGGCGCCTGACCAACCTCTTGCACCTCGCCGAGCTCCTGCACCGCCGGGCCCAGGAGGACGACCTGGGCATGGAGGGGGTGCTCACCTGGCTGGGCCAGCGCCGGCGGGCGGCGGGCCGGGCCGAGAGCGACGAGGAGCAGCTGCGCCTGGAGAGCGACGGCGACCTGGTCCAGCTGGTCACCATCCACAAGGCCAAGGGCCTGGAGTATCCGGTGGTCTTCTGTCCCTTCCTGTGGGACCTGACGGTTCGGAATCCCACCAAGAACCAGACGGTGGACTACCACGACCCGGCCAACGACAACCGGCTGACGCTGGACCTGGGATCGGAGGACCGGGAGACGGCCAAGCGCCGCCACAAGGAGGAGGATCTGGCCGAGAACCTGCGCCTGCTCTACGTCGCCGTCACCCGCGCCAGCCACCGCCTCTACCTCTTCACGGGAGCCGTCAACGAGCTGGACAAATCCGCCCTTGGCTACCTGGTCCACGGCCCAGCCGAGTCCGGCGACGACCCGGACGCGATCCTCAAGGCCATTCCCTACAGCAACCCCGAGGCCCTGCGCGGGCACCTGGAGGCTTTCGTCCAGGACCATCCCGAAGTCTTTGCCCTGGCCGACGCCGGCCAAATCGCGGAGGCCGAGGGGCCGGCCCCGCGACGGCAGGGAAAAACGGTAGAGCTAACGGCGCGGGCCTTTCCCGGACAGATCGCCCCCGACCGCTTCGTCACCAGCTTCAGCGGGCTCATCGAGGGCCACCCTAAGGACCGCCCCGAAGCGGACCGGGGCGAGGGAACGGGGCCTTCAGAGCCGGCGCCGGAGGCCTCGCTGGAGGGCGCGGCCCGCCTTCCCCGCGGCCGCGCCGCCGGCACCTGCCTGCACGCCGTCCTGGAGGCCATCGACTTCACCGATCCCGCCGATGAATGGGACGAGCCGGTGGCCCGGACCCTGCGCGAGCACGGCCTGGATCCGGAGGAGTGGGCGGATCCGGTGAGGGAGCTGATCGCCGATACCGTCAACACTCCGCTCGGCGGCCCACTGGGGTCGGGGCGTCTGGCGGAGATCGGCCGGGATCGCCGGGTGGACGAGCTGGAGTTCTACTACCCCCTGGCGCGGCTCACCGACGAGGCCCTGGGCGCCGTGCTGGCCGATCACGGCTACCGCCCGGGCGCGGCGAGCTCCGAGGCGGGCCCGGCGCTGGCCTTCTCCCCGCAGCAAGGCTACCTGCGGGGTTTCATCGACCTGGTATTCGAGGCCGACGGGCGCTACTACCTCGCCGATTACAAGTCCAACTGGCTCGGCCCGGACCCGGAAACCTACACCCGCGAGGCGTTGGCGGCGGCCGTAGCCGAGCACGGCTACACCCTGCAGTACCTGCTCTACTGCGTCGCCTTGCACCGCCACCTGGCCAATGCCCTGCCCGGCTACCGCTATAAGGAGCATTTCGGCGGGGCCTACTATCTGTTCCTTCGGGGCATGGAGCCCGAGCGCGGCGAGGGCGCGGGGGTCCACTTCGACCGCCCCGAACCCGCGCTCATCGAGACCCTAAACGCGCTCTTCCGGGAGGGCGCCTGACCATGTGGGCCGCGCTGCAGGCCCTGCGCGAGCGGGAGGTCCTGTCCGATGTGGACCTGGAGCTGGCCCGGCTCCTGGCCGAGCTGGACCCCCAGGCCGATTGGCCCGTGATCCTCGGGGCCTGCCTGGCCAGCCGCGCGCCCCAGCGGGGGGAGACCTGTCTGGACCTCGCCGCCCGGGCGGGCGCGCCGATTCCGGAGGACGATGAGCCAGGGGCGGAGGCGCCGGGCCTGGAGGCCTGGCGGGACGCCCTGGCTGGCTCGGGATTGGTGGGCGATCCGGGCAACTTCCGGCCCCTGATCCTGGAGGGCGACCGCCTCTATCTGCAGCGGTACTGGGCCTACGAGGCCCGGATCGCCGAGGACCTGATCCGCCGGGCCGGGGAGCCCGCCGACGACGTGGACGAGGCGGCCCTGCAGGGGTCGCTGGGGAGGCTCTTCCCCGAGCCTCCGGAGGAGGGCCCGGACTGGCAGCGGGTTGCGGCGGCGGTGGCGGTCCTGCGCCGGCTCACCGTGATCACCGGTGGGCCGGGCACCGGCAAGACCACCACCGTCACCCGCCTGCTGGCGGCCCTGCTGGAGCAGCCCCAGGGGGAGGAGCTGCGCATAGCCCTCGCCGCCCCTACCGGCAAGGCCGCCGCGCGCATGCAGGAGGCCGTGCGCCACGCCCGGGCGGAATTGGACCTGGAGGAGTCGCCCAAGGAGCGCATTCCCGCCGAGGCCCGCACCCTGCACCGCCTGCTCGGCGCCCGCAGCGACTCCATCGGCTTCCGCCACGACCGGGACAATCCCCTGCCCTTCGACGTGGTGGTGGTGGACGAGGCCTCCATGGTGGATGTGGCCCTATTCGCAAAGCTCCTGGATGCGGTGCCCCCAAAGGCCCGTTTGGTCATCGTCGGCGACCGGGATCAGCTTGCGCCGGTAGAGGCAGGCAGCGTCTTTGGGGAGATCGCCACCGGGGACAACGGGTTCAGCAAGGCCTTCGGGAAGCAACTGGGCGAAATCGTGGCCACAGAGCTACCGTTTGCGGACAGCCCAGTCCCCCTCGCTGACAACCTAGTGGCGCTTCAACGCACTCACCGATTCAGGGATGAAGGCGGCCTCGGCCCCCTGGTGCGGGCGGTGAGGGCGGGCGATCCCGAAGCGGCCATGGCCGTCCTGAGAGATACCACCTACCCGGATGTCAACTGGCAGGCCATGCCTGAGGTCCGGGAGGAATGGGATCACCTGGTGAAGGAGCTGGCCGCCAACTTTGAGCCGCTCATCGAGGCCGCCAAGACCGGGGACGCGGAAAAGGCTTTCCAGGCCTATCGGGCCTTTGGGGTTTTGAACGCAATGCGGCAGGGGCCAAGGGGGTCGGAGGCCTTGAACCGGCAGATCGAGCACGCCTTGCGGCTAAAGGGCGCGATCCCGGCAAGAGGGAATTGGTACCCCGGCAAGCCGGTTCTGGTAACCCAAAACGATTACCGGTTGAAGCTCTTCAACGGGGATGTGGGGATCGCCCTGCCGGACAACGGTGGGCTCAAAATCCACTTCGAGACACCGGATGGAGGCTATCGGGCATTGACACCCAACCGGCTCCCGGCCTTTGAGTCCGCTTACGCGCTCACCGTCCACAAAAGCCAGGGGTCAGAACTGGAGCGGGTGGAGTTGCTTTTCCCGGAGGCGACCTTGGGTTTGAACAGCCGAGAACTTCTATACACCGGCGTATCCCGGACCATACGACGTCTAAACCTACGGGGAACCGAGGCAATCTTGCGGAAAGGAATTGCCAGCCCCCTGAAACGGGCCTCCGGCCTTGCTCCGAAGCTGGCCTGAAAAGCCCTTTCCTCTCAACTATCCGCCTCTCATCCACAATGCTTTCAACGGAGGTGGCGTATGATTTCCGCCGATCACCCGATGCTCTCGCATGTAACCGAACGGGATATCGATCTGCTAGTCCTCGAGGAGCTTTGTGCCTCCAGGCGGTTTGGGCTCCTTTTTACATACATGCTCATGCACAAGGCTGGATTCAGGGGAGGGGTTAAGGAGGGCTCCGTCCAGCCCCTTCAGAGTGTGAAGCGGCCCGGAAAGACTCGAGGTGAGACAGACCTTTTCGTGGGATTTGAAATCGATCTGGACGGCCAAGCAGAAGATGGTGCCTTCCTTATTGAAAACAAAATCGATGCCGATTTCACGCCCAGACAACCCGAACGGTACCAGGAAGAGGCCCAGCGTTTACGGGACGAATTTGAGACCCAGTTTGTAGGTACCGCCCTGCTCGCCCCTGCCGAATAC
>JAHEOG010000104.1 GCA_018609925.1 Gammaproteobacteria bacterium | reverse complement strand
GCTGGAGGTTCGCCCCCGAGCGGCAGGCCGCATCGATCCCCGTGCTCATGGCCCGCTCGATGTCGGCCCGGCTCAGGCCGTCGATGACCACCTCCAGGACGCTTCCGGTCTCCGGGCCCAGGGCGCTGTCGGTGAGGCCGCGCAGTGTGGGGCAGTAGCGCTCGTTGGTGGAGGCGGGCAAGCTGGAGTACTTGGAGCCTACCTTGGATCCCGAGCGCACGACCCCGCCGGGGAAGGGGGTAACGACGTTGGGCAGCTCGGCGATGGCCGCCACAGCGAGCTCGCAGGCCTGCAGGCCCCCGTCCTCGGAATCGGCGAGGACCAGGAAGTTGCCTCCCCCGATCGCCGGACCGACCCCGGCCTCCTCCTCACAGAGGAACTCTCCGTCCATTACCGGGACCCGCCAGTAGCGGCTGCCGCCCAATCGCTTGGCGATCTGGTAGCCGTCCCCGAAGTAGCGCAGGGACTGGCCCACGGGCAGGGCCTGCTCGGCCTCCAGGCCGGAGAAGACGGCTGTGGTCGGGCAGGTCATGATGCATTGGCCTACCCGGGTCGGCACCTGACCTACCAGGGCGTCCCGATCGAAGCCGAAGAACAGGAGGGCTACCCCAGGTCGTTCGTCCGGGGTCTCCGCAGGGTCCAGGGAGCGCTCGATCCCGGCTTCCAGACCGCAGCCGATGACCGATGTGGCGAAGCCGGTGGCGGTTCGGGCGGCGTGCAGGGCCCACTGGGAGCTCCGGGCGGTGACGATCAGGCGGGTGGCGGCCATGTCGAAGGCCTCGGCGAAGGTGTCCTCGATCGGGACCCCGTTCAGCTCCATGCATTCCTCCGGCGCTAGGTGGGTGGGGGAGAGCCGGTTATTGTTAGCACAAAGCATGCCCTGCCGGCACGGGCGAAGGGAAGCCTCTACCCGGCTGCCCGGGCCATAGCGCCCGGTAGCTGGCCCGGGCTCCATGTCACGGTCGGATTACAAGGTGCCTCGGCTTTGGGGCAAAGGGCTAGGGCCCGTCAGGGTGAGGGAAGGGTCCGGTGGGTGGCATGGCGCTTGCTTCTTAATTAAGGGCAGGGCGCCCGATTATGGGCCCGCGTGCCTGTTACCCCCCTTAGGGAACCAAGCCCCTCGGCCAGGCTGGAGGGTGACAAGCCTTTCGCCTCTTTTGGTACCTGCCCGAAGCCGGGCTCCTTCTGCCGGGAGTCCGCCTCCTTGGCGAGCTTCCGTGCCGCCTTTGGGTATGGGCACTGAAGGACCTGGGGCCCTGGCACGAGGGCGGGCCACGACCACCCATGCGGAGGCCGATGGCTTCCGCACTCGCACGGTATGCTGAAGGGCCAAGGAATGCCTGGCCTTCCCGGGGCGCCACCGGGGAGGGACCCAGAAGCCAGGTCATGGGGAAGAGGAGGGGTGGTGTTGCGGAACCTAATTCAAAAGCTTGGGCGCATATTTGGCTCAGGATCCGATTCCGGATCCACTACGCAAGCAACTAGTACGGGAGGAGATTCGATGGCGAAGGTCAACGGTACTATGGTAGGTGAATCCCTGGTCGGGGACGGCAACGAGGTCGCCCACATCGACCTGATCATGGGCCCTCGTGGCAGCTCCGCCGAAAACGCCTTCTGCAACGCGCTGACCAACAACAAGCAGGGCTTTAATACCCTGCTCGCGGTGGTGGCTCCCAACCTGCCGGCCAAGCCCAACACCGTGATGTTCAACAAGGTGACCATCGAAGGGGCCGAGCAGGCCACCCAGATGTTCGGCCCGGCGCAGCGCGGCGTGGCACTGGCGGTGACCGATTCGGTGGAGGACGGCACCATCCCCGCTCGGGAGGCCGACGACATCTTCATCTGCGTCGGGGTCTTCATCCACTGGGAGGCCAGCGACAACGATAAGGTCCAGGACTGGAACTACCAGGCCACCAAGGAATCCATCCAGCGGGCCATTTCTGGCGAGCCCAAGGCCCAGGACGTGGTCAAGCGCAAGAACCAGGAGGCCCATCCCTTCGCCGCCCATTCATAAAGCGCGGTTCGGTATCGGGGCGCCCGGGTCCGGGCGCCCCGATTCTCCCCTCCTGCTTTCCCTACCCGCGGGAACGCTTTTTCCGCCGCGCCCGCGTGGGGCCCCTGCGCCTTTCCCAGTGCTCGCGTAATTCCCCAAATGGGCCCGGATAATGCGGCCCGGTGTGGTCAATGGGTCCGCCCGGTCGCGTGCGCAGTGAAGCCCTGGCCCCTGTCTTAACAGGGCTTGGCTTGTCCCAAAATTGGGTCGGGCTTCGTTGACACGCGCAGAAGGCGCCGGTACGTTCCGAAAAAAGGGCCTGCCGGAATGGGCCCGTTACTCCCGATCCATTTCCATACCCTGGAGCTCGGCTAGGAGGGGTGCTATTGGCTTCCCCGAGGCCGCGGCCGCAAAGCGAGGCCCCACTTAGGCGAAGGGGGCCTTGGGGCTCGGCGCCGGTTATAGGCCGGGTCCGAACCACTCCGCCCGCGCCCGGTTCGTTCCCCTGTCGTCCCCATCTCGGTGGGCGTCATTTCCTCCGTCGGCGGTGCACCCCGTTCTGGGGTCGGGCGGCGCCGCCTCAAGCCATGGGGTCCGAGCCATGACTACCGCGAGTACGGTCAGTCAGCACGCCGACCTGATCCGCTCTGTGATCGATGGGGACTACGAGGGGGCCGACAACGAGGCCCTGGATCCCCGGATCTGGCAGTCATGGAAGCGTTGCCTCCTGGATTACCGCCTGGATCCGGCGGCGGACCGGGAGCCGGTTATGGTGGGCCGGGAGGAGCTGGCCCGCCGACGCCAGAACCTCGCCAGCCTGCTCTCGCTGGCCGAAGCGGAGATGAACAATCTCTACCAGCAGGTCGCCAACTCGGGATACGCGATCCTGCTGAGCGATTCCGATGGGGTCATCCTCCACTACGTGGGCGATCCCGCCTTCGACAAGGCGGCTACCCGGAGCGGCCTGGGGTGCGGTGCCGTCTGGTCCGAGGAGGTGGAAGGCACCAACGGCCTCGGGACCTGTTTGATCGAGCGCGAGCCCCTTGTGATCCACCACGACCAGCACTTCCTGGCCAAGAACACCCAGCTGACCTGCTCGGCGGCTCCCATCTTCGATCCTTCCGGGGAGCTGCTGGCAGTGCTCGACGCCTCCAGCAAGTCGTCCATGGCCCAGCAGCACACCATGGTTCTGATCAAGATGTCGGCCCAGATCGTCGAGGACCGGCTCTTCTTGGGCACCTACAAGGACCACTGCATCGTCCGCTTCCACAGCCGCCCGGAGTTCGTAACCACCCTCGGCGAGGGCATCCTCGCCTTTGATACCGACGGTCAGCTAGTGGCCGCCAACCGCAGTGCCCTCTTCCAGCTCGGGGTGGAATCCCGGGAGCAGCTCCAGGGGCAGTCGGTGGCGGATATCTTCGACCTGGGGATCGGCTCCTTGATGGGTCTGGCCAATCACAAGGCCCTGCACCCCTTTCCCGTACGCTCCCCCCAGGATGGCCGCCGCTTCTTCGCCATCGCCCAGCAGCCCGAGGGTGAGCGCCAGGGCCAGGTCTCCGTACCCGAGTCCCTTCCTTCTGGTGCGGACGAAGGGTGTTTGGGGGAGCAATTCGGCCTGGAAGGCTTCGAGTTCGGGGACCCCCAGGTGGGCGCGAACATCCAGCGCGCCCAGAAGCTGATCGCCCGCAACATCCCGCTGATCCTCTACGGCGAGACCGGCACCGGCAAGGGCGTTCTGGCACGGGCCCTGCACCCGTCCAGTCCCCGCGCCGATAAGCCCTTCGTGGCCATCAATTGCGCCTCCATCCCCGAGAACCTGATCGAAAGCGAGCTGTTCGGTTATCGGCCCGGGGCCTTTACCGGCGCCAGCCGGCAAGGGAGTCGAGGCAAGATCGTCCAGGCCCACGGGGGCATCCTGTTCCTGGACGAGATCGGGGATATGCCTCTCGGCCTTCAGGCGCGGCTGCTGCGGGTCCTGGAGGAGAAGGAAGTGGTACCGCTCGGGGGGGAGACCCCCATCGAGGTGGACATCAACGTCATCACGGCGACCCATCGCGACCTGCCCAACCTGGTCAACCAGGGCCAGTTCCGGGAGGACCTCTTCTACCGCCTGAACGGGATGTCCCTCTCCTTGCCGCCCCTGCGGGACCGCACAGACAAGCGCCAGCTCATCGAGCAGCTCGTGGCCGAGCTCAACGAAGGCGATGTCCCCGTCAGCCTCGATCCGCGGGCCATGGAGGCCCTCGAGAGCTACCACTGGCCGGGCAACATCCGCCAGCTCTGCAACACCCTGCGCACCGCCCTGGCCCTGATCGATCGACCGGTCATCACCTTCGAGGACCTCCCCGGGGAGGTGCGCCAAGGGGCCGCCGAAGGCGGGAGCGAAGGCCAGAAGGAGGACGACCCCCTGGCCTGCGCCGAACGGGACGCCCTTATCCGGGAGCTGGAGGCCCAGCGGTGGAACATCACCCGTACGGCCCGATGCCTCAACCTGAGCCGCAACACCCTCTACCGCAAGATGCGCCGCTACGGGATCCGACCGCCCCGGTGACCGGCTGGGCCGGACGTCGTTGCCGTTGCACCCCTTTGCTAGAATGGACCTGCCCCCGAGCCCCGAAGCGGGGCTCCTTTTTTCTTCGGTCCCTTCCTCGGGCTCGCCAGCGCGGGCCCCGGCGGGTACCATTCCCCTATCCCTCCGGCGCCCCGTACCAAGGATCCTCCGGGAGGATCGCTGCTTGGCGCGGACGCTGGCTGGGTCCGGACCATTCGGGCCCGTGATCCGGGGCTCGAGGCACAGGCGAGATGGCTGAGCACATCCTGTTCCTGACCGGTCACCTGGCGGAGCCCCACCTGCGTAAGGTCCTCGGTGGGATGGAGCCGGCGGAGTTCAGCTACGAGGTCCTGGACGTCGGGATCAGCGTGGCCGGTCTGATGAGCGCCGACCTGATCAAGCGCCGCGTTTCCGATCCGCGCGGGGCGGACCGGGTGCTGGCTCCCGGCCTGTGCGCCGGCGATCTGGAGGGCCTTGCCGCGCACCTGGGAGTGCCCGTGGAACGGGGCCCCACCGACCTGAAGGATCTGCCCGAATTCTTCGGGCACGGCGGCCAGCCCATCGATCTCTCCCGCTACGATGTCCGGATCTTCGCCGAGATTGTCGAGGCGCCGGACCTGGACTTGGACGGGATCCGGCAGCGGGCGGCCCGCTACGCGGCGGATGGAGCCGATGTGATCGACCTGGGCTGCCTCCCGGGGCGCGCCTTTCCTCACCTGGAAGAGGCGGTGGCCGCCCTTCGGGGGGATGGCTTCACGGTCAGCGTGGATTCCCTGGAGCCGGAGGACCTGCTGCGAGGTGGCCGGGCCGGGGCCGACTACCTGCTCAGCCTCAAGGAGAGCACCCTGTGGCTCGCCGAGGAGGTGGCTTCGGTCCCGATCCTGATCCCGGAGGAGCCGGGGGACCTGGAGTCCCTGATCCGGGCCTGCCGGACCCTGGCCGATCGGGGCCGGGGATTCCTCGCCGACCCCGTCCTCGACCCCATCCATTTCGGGCTCGTGGATTCCCTGGTCCGGTTCCACCAGCTGCGGCAGCGCCTGCCGGAGGCCCCGCTCATGATGGGCACGGGCAACGTCACCGAGCTGACCGAGGCGGATACCGTGGGCATGGTGGCCCTGTTGGCCGGAATCGGCTCGGAGCTGGGCCTCCGGGCCCTGCTGACCACCGAGGTGAGCCCCCACGCGCGAACCGTGGTCCGGGAATCGGATAGGGCCCGCCGGGTGCTGTACGC
>JAHEOG010000103.1 GCA_018609925.1 Gammaproteobacteria bacterium | reverse complement strand
GGTAGAGGGTCTGCCGCCGGATCTGAAGCAGGCCCTCACCCTCCGGGAGATCGACGGGCTCACCTACGAAGAGATTGCCCGCATCATGGAGTGCCCCATCGGCACGGTCCGCTCGCGGATCTTCCGGGCGCGGGGGGCCATCCAAAATGCCCTGGACCACTTGTCTCGGGAGAAGGAAGAGGCATGACAGATTCCAACAACAAAGGGACACAGCAGGCCGAGGCCTGGCCCGTAGTGGGTCAAAGCGAGGCTATTGCGCTGACTGTCGAGCACATCCGGGATGGCCTGCGGCACGATGGGGACGAAGAGGAGGATCCCCTGGCGGAAGCCCGTGCGCTTCTCCGGGAAACGACCCCCGAAGAAGTGGTGGACTCCACCGAGGTCATGGAAGGAGGGCACTGGCGGTACATCGAGGCCGCCCCGGAACTCCGGGACCAGCTTCGCGAGCAGGTGGCCGAGGTGCTGGCCAGTCCCGATTTGTGCGAGCGCGCCGCCCAAGAAGGGGCAGCCTTGGTCGATGATCGCTGGGGCTAGAAAAGGCCAGCTCTACGATCTAGTAAGGTCTGGTCGGTAACCAATCCACGCATTTCAGATTGATCTACCGTCGCAGCCTGTCCGATCGGGCCCTGACCTCACGCGCTTGCTAACTTGCGAAACTCGGAAGGATAAGCACTCAACGCCGAGCTGGATTAACCATCGACAGGTCAAAACATTTCAGCTGAGCCTTTTAAGTTATCAGTAAAAACAATACATGACCCCATTCCCCCTCGCGCTAGCCAAGCCGCCTCAAATTGTTCGAAACAGCCCCATGTCCCAGAAACCGATCTCGAGCCGCGTGGCCTGGGCAAAGGTGCGCGCAAGGGACGGCATGCGGCCTTCGGTCGCGCGTTCGGCGGCGAGGCGGTCCATCTGCTCGACAACGGAGCGGTCGAGCGCCTGGAACTCCTCGCCGGCGTAGAGCTCGAGCCAGTCGCGGTACGGGTTGCCATCGAGCAAGGTATCGGGATGATCGATCCGGGCACGCCCGATCTGGGCATAGCCGCATACGCAGGGTGCGACCGCAGCCAGCAGGTCGAGCAGGTCCCCGGCGAGGCCGCGCTCAAGCACGTAGCGGGTATAGGCCATGTTGCCCTGGGCCTCAACCGTCGACTCGAGAGCGTCACGATCGATACCCCAGGAGGCGCAGTACTGGACGTGCAACTCCATTTCGTGCTCGAGCAGGCCGTGCATGACGCGGGCCGCCGCGCGCATATCGTCCAGGCTTTCCGACTTGTAGACTGCCAGCGCCCAAGCCCGCGAGAAGTGGATCAGGAAGACATAGTCCTGCATTAGGTAATGGCGAAAATTGGCCTCGGCGAGCGTGCCGGCCGCGAGCGCCGTGACGAACGGGTGATCGACGTAGCGCGCCCAGTCGTCGCCCGTTTCCTGGACCAGGCGGCTGAGTAGCGTGTCGTCGTTTTGCGTCATTGATGCTCTCTACACGGGATGATGGTTCAACTCGGATCATTTACCGATAGCCAGGTTACGCGCCAAATAGCTGGGTTATGAGGTTTGGGCGGCCCTTTTGAGTGGTCCGGCCCGTCTGAAATGGCCTTCCCCCCCGAGGAAGCCAATAGGGCAGGGGTCGAGTAAGGGCAAACCCGTCAGCGGGCGCCCTTTGGGGCGTAGGGCCCTTTGGGTGCCCTCTGGCGCAACCGGGTAGCCAGTTTTAATTCAGCCGTCGGCCTATTCCGCCGATCCAGCTTTGCTGGTCCATGGACGGGCTCCTGCGCACTAAGTTGGTACTGAGCGCTCTGGAGATGACCGTCCGTAGCCGCCGGCCCTAATCGGTAATTCATAACCCGGACTAAGGGTGTAAATATTCCTCGCTCTTCCCTTCGGCCACTGTTGCCGGGAGGTCGGCACTGCCCAGTCCATGGGCTCGGCCGGCGACTGCTACGACAACGCCGTAACGGAGAGCTTTCTCGCCACCCCTGGAATGCGAGCTGATCGATCGGCGGCATTTCCCGAACCACGCCCAGGCCAAGCAGGCGCTGTTCGAATTCATCGAGGGCTGGTACAACCCGAACCGACGCCCTTCAGGCCTCGATTCCCGCTCCCCCAAGACCCACGAAAAAGCTTGGCAGGAAGCGTTTTAGCCCAAGCGGTACCCTGTCTACCGAAGCGGGGTAACTCCACTTTTTTAATAGCGATTAGGGTCAGCCAACTCCCCCCCGGCATCCCACCGCTTCCCTTGGTACCACCCCCGGTCGAAGTTGACGGCCTTCTCCGACCGCGCCGGCAGGTCAATTATGAAGCGCCAGGGGTTAAGCTCCACCTTCTCGCTCTCTTCTATGCCGTTGCAGTTCTTGGTGGTCCAGAACGGGTCCCGGCCGTGAATGGTACTCTCGGTGGGGATGGGAATTGGGTGGGTGTTGGTCGACTCGATCTTCGTTGAGGCTACGGTCTCGTGGTGCCCAGGTTGGGCTCCTCGGCGAAAACCGGTCATTCGGGAGCACCTGATCTAATTCCGGTTTCCGCCGCCCTCCGTGGGAACCTACGGTCGGTTTCTTTGGCCTCAACGGCTATGGGCATGGGGATCCCCGCCCGTGGCGATCATCCAGTGATGCCGCTGGTGGTGGGACCCGTACGCCATCAGACCGATATACCCGAGCCCCCGGATCTTCTCCGCGTCGGCGGGGTCGCTGGAGGTGACGGTCAAAAGGGATCTTTCCCCCTCCTCCTCCACCTGCATGGTCCAGCCCGTTTCCCGTCTTAGCTGGCGTGGGTGGGCGGCCAAAACCCTTTCCAGCGCCCGCCGGGCCCGTGGGGTAGTAGGCCGGATGACCACCTCGAGCCCGTTCGTGATGGCCTCCCGGGAAACCACCTCGACGTTGACGGTCATGTCCCGCATGTCGAGCAGGTGCTGCCGGAGGGCCTCGAGGTCGACCTCGGACCAGTCGGTATCGCGACGAGCGTTCAGCTTGCGGATGACCTCCTGGATCGTCCCGAAGGCGTCGTTGCCCGGCTCGGTAAGGACGGGAGCCCGGGCCTCGCCTTCCTGGCCGTGCTCCATTCCAGCGAGGGGATCCTCGGCCGCCAGGCCCGTAGCGGTGAGCGCGCACAACAAACCGAAAATCGCGCCTTCACGTTTCATTCCCTTACCCTGAAGGCTGTTCCCACCCGCCAAAGCCCGGTCATCCGTTCTACGGCAGGGCGGTTCCAGTCCGGGCGCTCGCCTGTCCCTTCCGCGGGTGACCCCCTCACGCCGGCTCCACCTGCACCAGGTTGTCCGAGAACGACGGCGCGTGGCCCATGTCGGCGAACTCGGCCGAGCTGATGATGTTGACCGTGCCCTTGGTCAGCTGGCGCCAGTAGCCCAGCGTGGCCACGACCACGCCCGGATTGACGTCGTCGGTGATCCGGGCGTCGGCCTCGAAGCCGCCGCGGTCGTTGAAGACCCGCACCCGGTCGCCGTTGCCGATGGTCCGGGCGTCGGCGTCGGCGGCACTGATCAATACGAACTGCTCGCCCTGGCCATTGATCTTGTCTTCCATGTTGGCGTAGCAGGAATTCAGGAAGCCGTGGCTCTTGGGCGAGACGATGTTCAGGGGGTACTTCCCGGCCCGTTCCGGGTCAGTCTCCGGCGATTCCCGCGGGGGGACGTAATCCGGCAGGGGGTCCAGCGGCTCGCCGGGCTGGAAGCCCTCGTACATCTGGCGGAACGGCCCGGCGACGAAGTTGCCCTGGGCGGCCGCCTCCGATTTCAGCTCGCACTTGCCCGACGGAGTGGGGAAGCTGCCTTCCCGGTGCGGGGCCCGCTCGTCCGGGCCGCCCAGGTTGAGCCGGGCGTAGCCGTTGGCCCGCAGGTAATCGAGATCGATGCCCTCGCAGGCGGGCGAGTCCCAGTCGACGAAATGCCCGAGGCATTCGGCGTCGGACCACTGGAACCGCTCCTCCTCGAAGCCCATGCGCGCGGCCAGGCGCCGGAAGATCTCGTTGTTGGGCACGGCCTCGCCCGGGGACTCCACGCTCTTGGGGTTGTACGTCAGGTAGTTGTGGCCCCAGGACAGGATGATGTCCTCCATCTCCGCGCCCATCGACGCCGGCAGGACGATGTCGGCGTAGGAGGCGGTGTCGGAGATGAAGTGCTCCGCCGACACCAGGAACAGGTCGTCGCGCATCAGGCCCTCGACGATCTTGTCGCATTCCGGGGCCTGCGTGACCGGGTTCGAGTTCCAGCACATCATCGACTTGATCGGCGGATCGAGATCCATCTCCCCGGTGAGCGCCCGCCCGATCTGGAGGTTGTTCACCACGCGCGTGCCCTCGGGCAGGAGATCCGGCCGGCAGATGACATCGAATCGGTAGGGGTGCTCCCAGACCGGCATCTGCATGACGCCGCCGCCGACATCGCGCCAGGCGCCGGTGATAGCCGGCAGGCAGCACACCGCGCGAATGGTCTGGCCGCCGCCGTTGTGGCGCTCCAGGGCCACGCCCATGCGGATGGCGGCCGGCTTCGTCGTGGCGTATTCCCGCGCCAGGGCGCGGATGTCCTCTGCGGCGACACCGGTGATCCCCTCGGCCCATTCGGGGCTGCGCTGCCGGGCGCGCTCGGCCAGCTCGTCGAAGCCGACGGTGTGCTGATCGACATAGTCCCGGTCGACGTGGCCCTCCTCGACGATCGTATGGATCATCGCCATCGCCAGGGCGCCGTCGGTGCCGGGCTTGGGGGCGATGTGCCAGTCGGCGTGGGCGGCGGTCTTGGACCGGTAGGCGTCGATGACCACTACCCGGGCGCCCCTTTTCCGGGCGTCCTGGATGATGTGCCAGTGGTGCAGGTTGGTGCTGATCGAGTTGCAAGCCCACAGGAGGATGTAGCTGGCGTGGGCGAAGCTCTCCGGGTCCAGGCCGCCGCTGGGGCCGTGGGTCAGGAGCCAGGCCGTGGCCGAGCCCTCGCCGCAGAAGGTGCGCTCGCACACCGTGGCCCCGAGTCGGTTGAAGAAGGCGTCGCCGCCGTTCAGGCCGTTCACCAAGCCCTGATGGCCCAGGTAGCTGTAGGGGATGATCGCCTCCGGGCCGTGCTCGTCGATGATGGCGCGCCAGCGCTGGGTGATCTCGTCCAGGGCTTCGTTCCAGGTGATGCGCTCGAACCGATTGCTGCCTTTGGGGCCCGTACGGAGCAGGGGATGCAGGACCCGATCCGGATGGTAGTGGCGCTTCTCGTAGTCCTTGAGCTTGACGCACAGGCCCCCGCGCGTCATGGGGTGGTCCGGGTTGCCGCGGACCCCGACGACCTTGCCGTCGGCGATGTCGAAGATCATGGCGCAGGTATCCGGGCAGTCGTGCGGACAACCGCCAAAGGCCTGGATCGTGTTCTCTTTGGTCTGTTCTGGCATCCCGACTCCCCTGCCCTACAGGCTTGGTTGAATAATAAGGGGCGGCCCATCAGTGGAACCCAGCTTTCAGCAGCTCGTGCAGGGAGTCAACCACGTTGGGGTCGCGCCGGGCCTTGGCCAGACGGATGGGGCCGACTTCGTGGTCGTCAGCGGGCCCGGTTCCTCCCCCGGTGGGCTTGGTAAACATAAGGAGAGCGAGGCCCGGTTGCCAGTGTATCGAAAGGTAGGGGTGGCCCCCGTTTTGCGAGGGGTCCCGTCGGTTGGGGAAGGACGGGTCCCGCCAATCCGGCCGGCCTCTCGTCGGGGCGATTCCGGCCCCGGGCCTGCCGGGAATCCTCCGCGGCCGCCGGTCCGGACTGCCTCCCCGGCTTCCGGGGGCGTTTCTTGGAAACCTTCTGGGTGCCCCGAGCGATTGTTTCCCTATTCCACGGACCGGTTTCCGTGCCCATCGGCTGAGGGAAAGAGCTGGGTGGGCTCGTATTCGGGCTGAGGCCACGCGACTGGCGGTGTCCGTGTGACATCTGGGAGTATTCCCGGACATGGCCACTTCCCCCGAGTCCCCCGAGGTCCCCTGCGCTGCGGGCCTCCGCCTGGGTCCACTTCGCCGCCGGTGGTGGCGCGCTGCTGTATCTGCCGGCGTGGCCGATTGGGGCGGGCGCGATCGTTGCCAATCACCTGGTGCTGGCCGGGGCGGGCCTATTGCCGCGCAGCCGCCTGCCCGGCCCGAATTGGACGGGGCTGACGGCCGCGAGCCGCGCGCGGCGAGATCGCCATCACGCTCGACGATGGGCCGGACCCGGAGGTTACGCCCCGGGTGCTGGATATCCTGGACGGTTTCGGCGCGCGCGCGAGCTTCTTTGTCGTCGGCCGGCGCCTGGAGCGTCACATGGACCTCGGGTGTGAGATCCTGCGCCGCGGGCACACGCTCGAGAGCCACAGCCATACCTACCGCAGCGACTTCGCGCTGCTCGGGCCGGCGGGGATGCGCTGTGAAATCCAGGGCGCCCAGCAGGCTATTGCTGCGGCAGGGGGTGAGGCCCGCTATTTCCGGGCCCCGGCGGCGGTGCGCAATCCGTTTTTGGAGGGTCAGCTACGGCGCCAGGGCCTGGAGCTGGTGAGCTGGACGCGCCGCGGCTTCGACACCGCTAGCAGGAACCCCGAGCGCGTGCACGCGCGTCTCGCGCGGGACTTGGGCGCCGGCGATATCCTCCTTCTGCACGACGGTCACGCCGCCCGCACGGCCGCGGGCCGGACGCTGGTGCTGGAGGTCCTGCCGCGGCTGCTCGCGGTTGTACGGGACGGCGGGCTAACTCCCGTCGATTTGCACACGGAACTGGGGTGAGCGATTCCTGCTCGGGGGGCCCCCTCCCGGCGTGCCCGGCGAGGTTTGGAACGCGGCCCGGGCCGGACCTTTCTCCGGATCACCAGCCCTGGAAGAGCCCGCCGTCGAACCAGTCCCAGAGCAGGTAGGCCATCACCCGGGTCTCCCGCGGACCCGTGTTGTTGACCGGGATCTCGGCGCCGACGTTGAAGCGCACGTGCTGGCGCTTGTTCAGGGTGGCCTGGAGCTGCGGCACCACGGCCCAGTTGACGTCGGCGCCGTCGACGAAGTCCCGGGAGCCGAGGAGCTCCACCATCGGCGTCCAGCGCCGGCCCCAGCCGCCCTGGTGGAACGAGCGGCCCCCCGTGAGCCGCCAGAAGGCCTCCTCGTCGGTTTCGTCGGTGTCCACGGGCAGGCCGAAGCCGCCCTGGCCCTGCACGAAGAAGTCGGCGGGCAGGAGCTGGCCGAACAGCACCTGTGGCTCGAGGAACACGGTGTCTTTGGAGAACCCGGTGCGCTCGTCGCCGGTGGGTAGCACGGCCTCGGCGTTGAGGCTGACGATGGAGCCCTTGTCGAGGTCGTCGAAGACCACCCGCTTGAACCCGAGGGTGATGTCGCCAAGCACCGAGCGCCACTGGCCCGTGCCGCCGCCCCCGGAGCCGGTCGTCTCCTTCCAGCCGAAGGGGATGGCCATCTCCACCTGATTGCGGGAGCCGATGCGCTTCTCGAAGATGGCGTCCACCACCGCCGAGCCGGGGTCCTCGGTATCGACGCTGGTGGCGAGCACCACCTCATCCTCGGGGAAGGCCTTGGTGGTCACCAGGGGCCGGGGCAGGTTGAACTCGCCCCGGGGCCAGGACTTGTCCTCGCAGAAGGTCCGGATGTGGCCGATGGCGGCCCGTAGCTGCTCCTCGCTGAGGGCGTTTCCGAAGGCCGGCATGTCCTGGGAGAACCCCCGGGTCGGGCCGCCCTCGTGGGCCACCGCCAGCCACTCCTTGGTGCCCTCGCGGCTGGCGAAGCTGCAATCGGTGAAGTCCGCGGGCGCGGCGTCCAATCCGAGCTGCTCCGCGGAGCGCCCGCTGCCGTCGCTGCCGTGGCAGGCAGCGCAGGTGGCCTCGTAGATCTTCTCGCCGTCCTCAAGCTCGGAGACGCTTTTGCCCTGCGATTCCGCTTGCTGAGCGGAGACCCGCCGGAATCCGGGGGAAAGGGGGTAGGGCTGGGCCCAGAGGGCCAGTGCCCCCACCGCGAGTCCGAGCACGGCGAGGCCGGTCAGCCCCACCCTGCGCCGGGTCCCTTCCGTACGAGGCTCGGAAGTCTCTGGGATCGGCATGAGGGTCCCTTTCTGAATGCTCAAGGCTTGGATCATCCGCCAGAGGATTTGGGAGGACCCGGTGGGGAACTAGGGAGCGGCCATCCCGATGGGTTCCCGGCTCCGCAGGGCCCCGAGGGCGGCCAGGTGGCGGCCCGGAGCCCGCTCCGGATGACATTGTTCTCCAATCTCCCATATTTCGGGAGGAACCGATTTGATCCTGATCAAGAAGGGACCCCCTCCCGAATATCGGAGCCGGTCCCAGGTCCCGGCGGGGGACATAGGAGGCTGGAAGGGACGTCCGGATGCGGCGTTGGGGAGGGGATTCCGCCGCAAACGAAGGAAGCGGGCGCCGATGGCTCTCGGGGCTGAGGGCTATTCCAGCAGCTCGATCCAGTGGCGCACGGGTACCTGGGCCTGGGGGGCGAGGTGGTGAAGGCAGCCGATGTTGGCGGTGGCGATGGCCTCCGGCTCGCCGCTTTGCAGGTTCTCCAGCTTGCGGTCCCGGAGCCGGTTGG
>JAHEOG010000102.1 GCA_018609925.1 Gammaproteobacteria bacterium | reverse complement strand
TCCTCGCTTTCCGCTCAGGCCTTTTCATCCTCGCCAGTAGTAGTCATCAGAGATCCCGGGCGCAGGGAAGCGGCCAATCATCGCGACAGGGTAGCGCGGTCACGAGCCGGCGCTGGAATGGGGTCAGCGCCTCCCTGTCCGGAGGATGCCAGGTATCCAGCGCTACCCTGGACAGATCCCGGGGGTAATTTCCCATGCCTTCCTGCCAGAAAAACACCGCCAGTTGGATCCGTTTGCGCTGCAGTGCAGGCGAGGGGTCGTACATAGCACCGGGTGGACCATCCCGACCCGGCAACAGGCGTTGCTCGCCCAGCGAGCCCTGGAAGCTATAGAAGGCGTCATTCGGCGGCAGGAACGCAAGCTCATAGGAGACCCGGCGTCCCGGGTGAGTAATGTCCTGGGTGGCAAGCGCCGGCCTCCCTCTATTTTCCATTAATCGGCGCCCCAGCTGGGTGAACACATCGTCGGTAGGCAACGGCTTTGGCTTAACGCCCACCAAATAGCGAGCGTTGTCCGGTCTTAGAAAGCGCACCGCCCGGTGCCAGCGGCGCTCGGGGGCGTGCGGAAACAGCGCATGGGAGCCTTCGGCGACATCGACTGCGATTCGTCGTTCATTGTCCATCAACATGCGCCCGGGGTGGTCGGCCAGCTCCGGATCGTCGACGAGCACATAGGTGCGCATGTAATTGTGCTGTTGGAGGATGGCCGCGAAGGGGATCAGGTCCTCCGCCCCGGCGGCGTCGATTGGGACATCGCGCTTCGGCACCAGGGCCAGGGTGACCTCCGAATGATCGAGCTGATGCCAGTCATCGGCATCCCCGATGAGATTCATTAGCCGGCGGTGCCAACCGGGGATGCCGGCGGCGAGGCCGGATCGCGGGAAAACCAGGTGGTAGCTGAGGAACAGCACCTTCTGCGGTCCCGCCATGCCCGGCAATTGAAGACGATCCTGGCCGATCCTCGCCGGTACCGCAGCGGAAGGCTCCCCGGATGAAGCTTCCTCGGATGGGGGGATATGGACAAAGACCACCCCCGGATCGTCGCGATAGGCATTGAGCAGCTCGCGGTCCACTTGGTCACTGATGAGCTCGCCTTCGCCGTCATAAAGCCGCCCGTTGGCGATATAGTCAGCGTAGAAATCGATCGGTCCCGTTTCTCCCGAGGGGACGAAGAATCGAGGACGGAATGCGTCCAGCAGATGTTGACCCCGCTCGCTCGGCTGTTCATCAGGCGTCGGGTAGGTCTTGAGATACACGCTGAAGCCGGGATATTGCGAGAAGTTCTCGCCAGTCGAGGCACAACCGGCGAGCACACATCCCAACAGCGCGGCGAGGCTCAAACGAATCGTGGCCCGGGAACCGACCTGGACCGCCTTTGGGCGCCAGGTTCGGATGGCCGTGGCAGCCCTTAAATGAACTGTCTTTGGGAGTACCAGATACAACGTAGTCACAAAAAGAATGGCTCCGATACTTGCTGGACCAGCCCTCGATGACCCCGAGACCCGCAGAGTGCGCCTCAGGGCGATCTCGAAGCGGGTGTCACCCGGACCATTCCTTCTTCAGCGCCACGAAGAGGCTGTTACCGGGGGGAAGCTTCAGGTCCGACAATCACACGCCCATTATAGGCCGCCAAACCCCTTCTACGGGCTTGTCGGATTGGTGAGATCCGATCCGGGACCCGGCGCGCCCCCTGGCGGGGCGATTTCCGGCCAACGGTCGGGGAGCCGACAGCTCTCCATCGCGCCGGGCCATGGCAAGCTTCGTAGGGTAGCGGCCGGGCTCAGTTCATCTCCGGCGGGCATTGGTCGTCGCTTTCCGCCCTCGCTTCCTCGGTGAGATCGGCGAGCCGGGTGGGGATGGGGTTCCGCTTCAGGAGGTCGGCGACGTAGACCAGGTTGTGGGCCATGAAGCGGGCCGCCTTGTTGGTGTACATGTGGCGCTCGCCGCCGGCATCCAGATAGCTGGGCCCGGGACCGGCGTCCCCCACCCAATAGCAGTCGGCATTGGGGGGAATGGTGCAGCCGAAATGGGACAGGTTGAACAGGGTGGTCCCGGCCGCGGCGTGGGCGCCGTCCTCGTTGCCGGTCACCACCACCCCGCCCACCTTGTTGTAGAGGGGGAACTGGCCTGTGTCGGGGTCGGCATGGGAATAGCTGCCGTCGAGGCGCTCCACCACCAGCTGCGCCACCGCCGAGCGCACCCCCATCCAGATGGGGGTGCCGATGATGACGATGTCCGCCGCCCGGATCCGGGCGTAGATCGTCGGCCACTGGTCTTCGCCGCCGAGGTCCGAGGCCACGCCAAACGGAACGTGGTAATCCGCGATCCGGACAGACTCGGTGTTCACGCCAAGAGGACGCATCAGCCCGGCCAGCTTGTCCATTAGGGCCTGGGTGTGGGACGTCTCGGGGGAAGGCTTGAGGGTGCAGTTCAACGCCACGGCCTGGAGCATGGTCCAATCCTTCGAGGTGATGGGCCCGGAGCGGGCTCAAGGCGGTCGGGCCTTTGCGGCAGGCAGGATCTGCCCGAGAATCATACGGGCCCGGAAACCCCACTGGATCCAGCGTAGTCCCCATGGCCGACCCCAAGGAAGCCATCCGCCAACAGGCCCGAGAGCTGGGCTTCGATGTCGTGGGCTTCGCCCGTCCCGAGCTCCCGGAGGAAGTGCGCTCTCGCCTGCGGGACTACCTGGCTCGAGGCTACCACGGCGACATGGACTGGCTGGCGGCCAAGTCCGATCGCCGGCAGGATCCCAGGACCCTGTGGCCGCAGGCGGGAACGGTGATCAGCCTCGCCATGAACTACGGGCCCGACAGCGATCCCCTGGCGGACCTGGAGCACCCCGACTCGGGGACCGTGTCCGTCTACGCCCGCGGCCGCGACTACCACGATGTCCTCAAGAAGCGGCTCAAGCAGCTCGGGCGCTGGCTAACGGCCACCCACGGCGGGGCCGTCAAGGTCTTCGTGGATACCGCTCCCGTCATGGAGAAGCCCCTGGCCGAGCGGGCCGGGGTGGGCTGGCAGGGCAAGCACACCAACCTGGTCTCCCGGAAGCTCGGCTCCTGGCTCTTCCTGGGAGAGGTATTCACCACCCTGGAGCTGGACCCGGACGAGCCCGAGCCCGATCACTGCGGCACCTGCCGGCGCTGTCTGGACGTCTGCCCAACAAACGCCTTCCCTGCCCCGTACCGGCTTGACCCCACCCGCTGCATCTCCTATCTCACCATCGAGCACCGGGGCCAGATCCCCCGGGAATTCCGGTCCGCCATCGGCAACCGCATCTACGGCTGCGACGACTGCCTGGCCGTCTGTCCCTGGAACAAGTTCGCCGAGCGGGCCCGAAACGGATGGCTTCAGGCCCGGCCCGAGCTGGAGCGCCCGGCCCTGGCCGAGCTGGCCCGCGTGGACGACGCCACCTTCCGCGCCAAATTCTCCGGGTCGCCCATCAAGCGCCTGGGCCGGTCCCGGTTCGTGCGCAATGTCCTGGTGGCGGTGGGCAACAGCGATCGCGCCGCGCTGGCCCCGGTGGCCGAGGAGCGCCTGGGCGACAACTCGGCGCTGGTCCGGGGCATGGCGATCTGGGCCCTGGGGCGCCTCGCCCCGCAGCGGCTGATGGAGCGGGCCCGGTCGATCCCCACCGATCCGGACCCCCGGGTGCGGGCGGAGTGGCGGGCCGAGCTCGCCGGGTCGCCACCGGATGAGCGTGCGGGTATGGGATAATATCGGGATCGGCGGAAACCCCGCCCGGCGAGACAAGCGAAGGGACGAGCGAGCCATGGCAACACTGGTGGTCTGCTCCGGCGGGCTGGATTCGGTGACCCTGGCCCATCGGGTGGCCGAGGCCGGGGACCTTGCCGGCCTGGTAACCTTCGACTACGGCCAACGCCACCGCAAGGAGCTGGAGTTCGCGGCCGCCGCCGGTCATCGACTGGGCGTGCCCTGCGAGCGGGTCGACCTGGCCGGGCTCGGTCCCCACCTCACCGGCTCCGCCCTAACCGATGACGTGGCGGTTCCCGAGGGCCACTACAGCGCCGAGTCCATGGCCATCACCGTGGTCCCCAACCGCAATCCCATCCTGCTCACCACGGCCTTCGCCATCGCCGCCAGTCGCGGCTGGACTCGCGTGGCGGCCGCCGTGCACGCCGGGGACCACGCCGTCTATCCCGACTGCCGGCCCGAGTTCATCGAGGCCTTCGCCGCCATGGAGCGCCGAGCCCTGGAGGGGCTGGGCGAGATCGCCTTGGACGCGCCCTTCGTCACCTGGACCAAGGCGCAGATCGCCGCCGAGGCGGGCCGTCTGGGGGTGCCGGTGGCCCAGACGTGGTCGTGCTACCGCGGCGAAGACCGCCATTGCGGGCGCTGCGGTACCTGTGTCGAGCGCCGGGAGGCCCTCCACTGCGCCGGGGTGACCGATCCCACCCCCTACGCCGACCCCGACTACTGGCGCCAAGCCACCGAGCGGGCCCGCGAGGCCCCGTGAGCCGGAACCGAGCCATGTTCACCCTCGCCTTTACCCGCCGCTTCAGCATGAGCCACCGGCTCCTCGCCCTCTACGACGGTCCGTGCGGGATCCCCCACGGCCACAACGAGTACGTTACCGTGAAGCTTGCGTCCCGCCACCCGGCCCCGCTGGACGGCGAGGGCAACCTGGTGGCGCCCTTCCACGAGGCCAAGCAGCGCTGGCACGCATGGATCGACAAGCGGGTGGACCACAGCCTCCAGCTCGGTCCCAGTGACCCCCTTCTGACCTACTTCCGGGAGCAGGAGCCGGCCCAGCTCCACCGGATCCTGGTGACCCCGGGGGACCCCTCCACCGAGGCCCTGGCCGCCTGCTTCATGGCCAAGGTCTCCGCCCTGCTGGCCGACCAGGGCAGCGACCTGACCTGCACCGAAGTGGCCATCCAGGAGACCCCCACCAACACCGTGGCCTTCCACGGCCACCCCGACGCCGTCCTGACCACCAACGGCTTCCCCGATCCGCCCTGGTGGCAGCGCCCCGACGACAGCATCAATGACCTCTGAGTCCGCGCAGGTCCGTTCCGGCTCCCTGCGCATCAGCGAGATATTCGGGCCCACTGTCCAGGGCGAAGGCGCGCTGATGGGCCGGCCCACGGTGTTCGTGCGCACCGGAGGTTGTGATTACCGTTGCCAGTGGTGCGACACGCTATACGCAGTGCTCCCCGAATACCGCGGAGACTGGACAAGCTGGGATACCTCAGCGGTGCTCGAGGAGGTGGACCGCTTGGCCGGCGGGCCCATCCTGGTGAGCCTCTCGGGGGGCAATCCCGCCCTGCAGGACCTGGCCCCACTCATCCGGGGCGGCCACGCCCGCGGCCACACCTTCGCCCTGGAGACCCAGGGCTCGGTGGCCCCATCCTGGCTCGGTGAGCTGGACCACCTGACCCTGTCCCCCAAGGGGCCCTCCAGCGGGCATTTGACGGGGCTGGCGGAGCTGGAGGCCTGCCTGGAGGCGGCGAACAGCGCTCCCGAGACGGTCTTCAAGGTAGTGGTGCTCGACGAGCGGGACTACGACTACGCCCGCTCGCTGGCGGGCAACTACACCGAGATCCCGATCTATCTGCAGGTAGGCAATCCCGAGCCGGAGGGCGATCCGGACCCGGGCGAGCTGATGGAGCGGTTCCGCTGGCTGACGCAGCGCGTCCTGGCCGATGGCTGGCACCGTGCCCGGGTCCTTCCCCAGCTCCACGTCCTGGCCTGGGGCAATAGCCGGGGGGTTTGAGTGAGGCCCACAGCCAACCGCAGGAGCCGGCCATGCCCGACGAATACGACCTTCGCTACCTGGGCGACAGCACCACAAGCCCGCCCGCGAACCCCGAGGAGGCCGAGCTGGAGGCGGTCTCCGACCCCCACGCGGAGATCGATTACCTGGTGCGCTTCACCGTGCCGGAGCTAACCACCCTGTCCCCCGTCACCGGCCAGCCCGATTTCGCCTACCTGATGATCGACTACGTGCCCGACGGGCTTGTGGTGGAGAGCAAGTCCTTGAAGCTCTTCCTCACCGCATTCCGCAACCACAGCGCCTTCCACGAGGACTGCACCCTGGTCATCGCCAAGCGCATCCAGGCGGCGGTTCAGCCCAAGTGGCTACGCATCGGCGGCTACTGGTACCCCCGGGGGGGCATCCCCATCGATGTCTTCTACAAGACCGGCGAGGCCCCCGAAGGGGTCTGGATTCCCGAGCAGGGGGTCCCCAACTACCGCGGTCGGGGCGCCTAGGCCGTCCCGGAGCCTTCTTCCGGCGGCTCGGCCTTGGCCATGCAGTAGAAGGGAAGGACGATTCCGATGAGCACCAGCACCAGGGCCACGGGGAAGGGAGCAAAGGCCGCGATCAGGAACAGCACCGCCTCGATGGCGATCTGGGAGGAGTACCGGCAGTGGGGGACGGGCTGCTTGGGGCCGGGTGGCGCCACGTTGGCCTCCTTTGCGGATCCTGGGTTCGGTTGGCAAGGGAAGCGTACTGTAGCCGCTCGGCGGGGCTGGGGTCGAGCCCCAGGGCTAGGTCACCGGCTCGACAAGGCGCTCCACCCCGGTCTGCAGGGCGCCATCCGGGCCCAGCTCCAGCCACCGGTAGCCCGGCGGTCGGGAATCGTAGGCCGATTGGGCGGCTCCCGGCAGGAACTGGAGACCGGTGGCCGGGGCGCCCAGGTAGCGGACCCCGGCCCGGGTGGCTTCGAAGTGCTGATGGATGTGGCCGAAGACCACCGCCCGCACCTCTTTGTACCGGTCCAAGACGGCGAAGAGCCCATCGGCGTTGGCTACGCTCATGGCATCCATCCAGGGACTACCGATGGACACGGGGGGGTGGTGCAGGGCCACCACACTCGGCCGGTCGGGATCGCTGGCCAGGGCCTGTTCCAAGAACGCCAGCTCGGCCTCGGGCAAATACCCTCCCGGTTCCGGGGGCTGGGCCGAGTCCAGCAGTAGGATCCGCCAGTCCCCGATCGTCACTTCCTTGTCATCCCGCAGGTGGGGGCTATGCCGGCATTGCGCGGCCAGAAGCCCCTTGTCCTCGTGGTTCCCCGGCAGGCAAAAGACCGGACACTGGAGGCGGGCCAAGTACCCGGCCAAGCGCTCGTAGCTGGCCGCCATCTCCTCGTGGACCAGATCCCCGGTGGCCAGCACCAGATCGGCCTTGGGATGGGCGCTCACCGCGTGCTCGATCACCGCCGCCAGCGAGGCGTCTACGTCCACACCCCCGAGACGGGCTCCCGGCTCGGCGAAGAGATGGGTGTCGGTAAGCTGCAGGATCCGCGCCAAGGCCTCCTCTCCGTCCGCGCTCGAAACCTCGGAGGGACTCACTCCTCGGTGGTAGCCCCGGCGGCCTCCTCCGAGCTTTCGTCGGGGCTCTCTTCGACCGCTTCGGGGGCCGGCGGCAGGTAGCACAGGAGCCGATCGCCGGGGCGGGGCTCGGGGCGCCAGCCGGGCGAGTAGAAGGCCAGGCCCCCATCCCGGCGCAGGAGCAAAATGGGGTCACCGCCCCCGGGACACTCCGCTCGGGGGATCCGGCCGCGGCTGAGGGCCCCGCTGCTCGCGGGGGGCACCACCTCCTCGTGGAAATGCCACCCCATGTAGTACCGCCGGGTCATCTCGTCGTATGTCGCATCCTGGCTGAAGGCGGTCAGGCCGCGCAGGGTGTGGCTGAAATCGGGGACTTCGGAGTCCACCCCGGTCCCCGCCGGCAGCTGGTAGACCTGCTCTCGCCCCAGCTCCGGAGCAAAGCGGGTACAGACCAGGGTGTTGTAGGCGGTATTGTCGGTGGCCGCCAGCAGATGGCTGATGCTGGAGAGGTCCAAGCGCTGCTGACCCAGATCCGACAGGATCTCACCGGTATAGGTGGGAATCCCCACAGACTCGGCCGGGCTGAGGCGGTACTCCGAGCGATCGGCCAGCAGGACGTTGAGCCCGCTCTCGTGCAGGCGCTGGGCGAGCTGGATGGTCCAAGGGCCCGCCCCCACGATCAGGAGACCGCTGGTCCGCGACCCGGTAAGGCCCAGCCACTCAGCCAGCGGCCGGAAGGTGGCCCCGTGCACGACTACCGTGGTCAGGATCACGGCGAACGTCAGCGGGACGAGCAGCTCGGCCTGAGCCACCCCGGACTGGGCGAGATCCTGACCCAGGATGCCGGCCACGGCGGCGGCCACCACGCCACGGGGCGCGATCCACCCGAGCAGGACCCGCTCCCGCAAGGGTATGCTCGAGCGCAGCGTGGCCAGCAGGATGGCGATAGGGCGCACGGCGGCCATCATCAGCCCGACGAAGGCCGCGCTCCACCAGTCCAGCCGTGCCAGGGTGGCCGGCTCGATATCGGCGGTCAGCAGGACGAACAGCAGGGTCACCAGGAAGACCACGATGTTCTCCTTGAACCGCCGCAGGTCCAAGGCGCTGGCCAGCTCCATATTGCCCAGGACCAGGCCCATGGCGGTGGTGGCCAGGAGGCCCGCCTCGCTCTGGAGCCCGTTGGCCGCGGTGTAGACCAGCAGCACCGCCGCTAGCAGCGCCGGGGCCTTGAGGAACTCGGGCACCCACCCCGTGCGGTAGAGCCAGCCCAGCAGCCAGCCGGCCCCGCCCCCGAGGAGCCCGGCCAGGGCCAGGACCAGGAAGAGCCACCCGGAGAGGTCCCACAGGGTGAGCCCCGAGCCGGTCCCGATGACGTATTCGTAGGAGAGGATGGCCAGCAGCGCCCCGAGGGGATCGTTGATGATCCCCTCCCACTTGAACAGGGACGCCGCCTGGGGCCGGAGGCGGGCCTGGCGCAGCAGTGGGCCCACCACCGTGGGCCCGGTGACCACCAGGATGGCCCCCAGGATGACCGCCAGGGGCCAGGCCAGTCCCGCCACGAAATGGGCCGCCAGGGTCCCCAGGAGCCAGGAGATGAGCACACCCAGGGTGATCAGGCGCAGGACCCCGCCGGTGTTGCCCTTGATCTCGTGGGTGCGGAGGCTGAAGCCTCCTTCGAACAGGATTACGGCCACGCTGAGGCCCACCAGGCTCTCGAAGACGGACCCGAAAGCCTGGGCGGGGACGAGCACCCCCGTTACCGGACCCAGCATGAGGCCGGCGAGAGCCAGCAGGGTGATCACGGGGAAGCTGAACCGCCAGGCCACCCATTGGGCCAGGATCCCCAGGACCACCGCCAGAGTGACGCCTACCTCCAGGGAGTGGACCATGGCCTCGCCCTCCGGAGCCGAAAAAAAGGAGCGGGACTATAACAGCACAGTTGGCCTTGGGGGACCCGAGGGCCTAGTGCGCCGCAGAATCCCAGCCGCCAGTGCACAGCTAAGGGCGAGATAGGCGCTCAGCCACCCCGCCAGGGCTTCCATGGAAACGCCCCAATCCAACAGGAGGCCGGCGGCCGCAGGGGCGATCGCCGTAGCCAGGACCATAGCCGCCTGGGCCAAGGCCCGGATGGCCCCCAGGTGGGCTACTCCGTAGAGCTCCGGCCAGAGGGCGCCGAAGACGGTCCCCGCCGCGCCCATAGTTACCCCCATCAGGACCATGTAGGGCCAGGCGACCCAGGCCCCGTCCAGGGTGGCGACCAACAGGAGTCCGCCGGCCATGGGGAGGAGGAAGAACGGCAACAACCGCCGCGCCCCCACCCGGTCGGCCAGGGACCCGAAGACGGGCAGGCCGAATACGTGGCAAACGGCAAAGCCCACGAAGCTGGCGGCCAGCCAGGACAGGGGCCATCCCTTGATCTCCGCCAGATGCGCCTGGTGGAAGAACATGGCGGTCACTACGAGGGGAGCACCGAGGACCGCGGGCAGCAGGAGGTAGAAGCGTCCGTCCCGAAGGACTTGGCTCCGGGTCCAGTCCTGGCCACCTCCCTCGCCGCCCTCCGTAGCCTCCCGCAACCGACGCTTGCGCTCGCCGTGGCCGTGCAGGAGCCACTGCAAGAGGGGCAGGGCGATCGCAATCAACAGGCCCGCGACCAGGGCCCATGTTAGGCGCCATCCCACGGCATCCGCTACGGCCACCGCCAGCGGAGGCAAAGAGGCCTCCGCCAACGGCAGGCCCATGGCGGCGATGCTTACCGCGCGCCCCCGGCCTGCCTCGAAATAGCGGCCCATGCTGGTGAAGGCGATGTGCATCATCAGCCCCTGGCCGGTGAAGCGCAGGAGGAGCACGGCCAGGCCGGCTACGGCTACCGTAGCCGCCATCGCCAAGGTGGCGCTTCCCACCGCTAGAGCCACGACCACGCAGGCCGTGAAGACCCGCAGATCCACGCGGTCCAGGAGCCAACCGGCCCAGACCAAGCCCAGGCCGCTGAGGAGGGTGGCGCCGGAATACAAGAGCCCGAAATCGCCGTGGGAGAGGTGGAAGGCCGACCGGATCTCCCCCCCGAACAAGGCGATGAAGAAGGTCTGACCGAACCCGGACAGGCCGGCGGCTACCACCCCGAACGCCAAAAAGCGCGGATGGGCGCGTACGAAGTGCAGGTATTCCAAGGACTCCCCTCCGCAAAGCGGCCCGCTAGGGTAGCCGATAGCCCCCAGCGCCGGAAAAACGGACCGCTCGGAGCAAAAGCAGACGACGCCGTTTGACCCGTCTGCAAGGCCGACGTAGGTTGCCCTGAGAGCATTTCGAGCCATGCCCGTAAGCGGGCGGCGGGCCGGATCGGCCAAAAGGGAGAGCCATGAAAGCGCAGCGGGTGGCCCCCGAGCGGGGCCTGGGCTGGTTCCAGTCGGGTTGGCAAACTTTCACCGCCGCCATCGGGGCCTGGCTTTTGGCCACGGTGATCTTTCTGGCACTGGCGCTGATCCTCAGCCTGGTCCCGCCGATCGGCAACCTGATCCTGGCCCTGATCAGCCCGCCCCTGACCGCCGGGTTCCTGCTCATGGCCCGATCGGCCCAGGAAGGTGAGCCCGTTCGGGTGGGCCTGCTCTTACAGGGTCTGGCCGAGCCCGGGGTCCGAGGGTCCCTACTGGGCCTGGGCCTGGTAAGCGTGATCGGCACCGTGATCGGAGGGATCTTCCTGGTGGTCACCGGAGCAGCCGGCATGTCCGGGGCCGAGCCGGTGGCGCGGCTCAGTCCGGCGATCTTGCTCGGCTGGCTGCTCTACTTCGGGATCATGATCCTGGTGGGCCTGGCGCTTTTGTTCGCTGTCCCCCTGGTTACCTTCACTCGCCGCGAGGCGTGGCCGTCCGTGCAGTACAGCCTCGCGGCCTGCCTGCAGAACCTGGGGGCGGTGATCCTCTTCTTCTTCGCCTATCTCGTTTTGGCCTTTTTCGCGGCGCTGCCGCTGGGTCTGGGCTTCCTGATCCTCATTCCCGTGGTCATGGGGGCCATCTACCAGGCCTACCGGGAGGTCTTCCCGGAAGAGGCCTTCCCGGAAGAGGCTGGGGTCGGTCCCGAGCCGAGGTAGCCTCGGGTGGTCCCCATAACATGACCCTAGGGAATGGGAAATCGATTTGGTGGGAATCGCGGTCCATGGGGGAGCGGGTCGCTGGGCCCAGGACCGGTCCGAGGAGGCGGGGGAAGGGGTCCGGGCCGCCGCGGAAACCGGTCGCCGAAGCCTTGTCGAGGGGGAGCCGGCCCTGGCGGCCGCAATCGCGGCTGTGGCGACCCTCGAGGACAACCCGGTCTTCAACGCCGGCACCGGCGCCAGCCTGACCCTGGACGGCCAGGCCGAGCTGGACGCCGGGGTTATGGACGGGCGCGGCCTGACCACCGGCAACGTCGCCGCGCTGGCGGGGGTGCGTCATCCCGTTGCCGTTGCCCGGGCGGTCATGGAGGTCAGCGGCCACGCCCTTTTGGCCGGGGAAGGGGCTTCCCGCTTCGCCCGGGCCCTCGGCTTCGCCGCCTACAATCCGATCACGCAGACCGTGTGCGAGCGCTGGCGTCGCCTGCGCGCGGAGCTGGAAAGCGGCGCCCGGGGACCCGCGGCCCTCCGCGAGCTCCTGCGCCGCCACCCGGAGCTGGGCGGAGACACGGTCGGGGCCGTCGCCTGCGACGGCAGCGGGAATCTGGCGGCGGCCACCTCCACCGGCGGCACCATGCTCAAGCTTCCGGGCCGGGTCGGGGATTCCCCCCTGCCCGGGGCGGGCACCTACGCCGATCGGCACTGCGCTGTCTCGGCCACGGGGCACGGGGAGCTCATGATCCGGTTCGGGACCGCGCGGGCTGTGGCCGATCGCGTGCGCTCGGGCCAGGCCCCCCAGCAGGCGGTTACCGAGGTGCTCGACACCATGGCGGAGCAGGTGGGCGACGAGGTGGGTCTGATCGCCGTGGATCCTGCCGGGCGCCTGGGGATAGCCCACCGCACTCCCGCCATGCCCCACGCTACGGCCTCCGGAAAAGGGATCGCCGAGGCCCGTTTCTCCCGGGACTGAAGTATTGGAGCCGCACCTGAGGAAGGCGCCGCCTAGGTGGGGGCTTGGCTAGCCACGCTCCCCGACCCAGCCGATTCCAGCAGCTCGATCCAGTGGCGCACGGGTACCTGGGCCTGGGGGGCGAGGTGGTGAAGGCAGCCGATGTTGGCGGTGGCGATGGCCTCCGGCTCGCCGCTTTGCAGGTTCTCCAGCTTGCGGTCCCGGAGCCGGTTGG
>JAHEOG010000101.1 GCA_018609925.1 Gammaproteobacteria bacterium | reverse complement strand
TGCTCTTCGACCTGGAGAAGGGGGAGAAGCTGGCCGTGAACCCTGGGCGCCAAATGGCCCTGGAGATGCCCACAGAGGGTGATGAGGCCCCCGAGGTCGATTACGAGCTGAAGGACCAGGGGTCCGGGCCCGAGATCCTGGGCTATGCCACCACCCACTACGTGCTGGAGGCCGGTGGCGAGCGCTGCTCCGAGCTGTTCGCCTCGAAGGAAGCCCTGGCGGATGGCGGTGGCGCCGAGCTGGTTCAGGTCATGCAGGGCCTGGCTGCCAGCAGCCGCCGCGGGGGCCAGAACCTCTCGGCCTGCGACAAGGCCAATCAGGCCCTTGCCGGTCGCATGGAAGAGCTCGGGTTCATCCTGCGGGCCAAGAGCTCGGACGGAGAGCAGGAGGTGGTCCAGCTAGATACCGGGGTGGACGTCCCCGACGGCACCTTTGCCGTGCCGGAGGATTTCACCCGGCAGAGCTACCAGGAGATGATGGAGAGCATGGGCCAGGGTCAGGGGGGGAGCCCCGGGCAGGGTCGGTAGCCTTTGCTCGACTAGGCCGAGCTCCCGCGTAACGCGGACTCTCCTTCCAGTGTCCAAGGGATAGCACGGGCCAGGGGTCCCCTTCGGGGGCCCCTGGAAGGGCATCGCGATCCCAGCCCACGAGACAGGAGCCCCATGAGCGAAGATCCCATCCAGTTCCAGGGAATGAGCTACGCCAGCCTCCGCGACCCGGAGGGTCTGAACAAGCTCGACGAGCGCTTCCGGGCCTTCCTGGACGAGCGCGATCCGGACCTGGCCGAGCGGCTGGCCGATTTCCGGGAGGCCCCCGAGGTCCCCGAGAATCTGGCCTACAGCCAGCTCTTGATCGATCTGGGCCCCCATGTGGAGGCCTTTGTCGCGGCCCTGTTCGGGATCGAGGAGGAGACGGCGACCACCGGCCGGGCCACCGCAGCCCACAACCCGGTCTTCGCCTTCCAGCAGGAGATCGTCCAGAAGAAGGCCAAGCGCCTCTGGGGTGAGGTCGAGGAGGACTTCGCGGACCTGGACGCCTGGCTCGACGAGCAGCTCGCCGAGCGAGGCATTGAGACCCCGGACCCCGAGCTGGCCGTGGGCGAGCTGGCGGTGTCCCTGTTGGCGGACAAGCGGGGCAACAAGGAGTCCATCGATCGCCTCGCCCGCTGGGCCGTGCGGGGCCGGGAGACCGAAGAAGGCCGGTCCCGCACCGAGGGCTGGGTGGCCTTCCGGGTCCCCGAGAAGGTGGATCCGGACAGTCTGGTACCGGTTCGTCCCGTGGGCGAGGACCCCCTGCGGGCCATGGAGACGCCTCGCCCCTTCCGGAAACGGGACGGCTTCGAGCTCACCGATCCCCGCATGAGCGCCCGGGAGGCCCAGGGCGAGGTCGAGTACTGCATCTACTGCCATGACCACGATGGCGACTTCTGCTCCAAGGGCTTCCCCGAGAAGAAGGGCCAGCCGGAGCTGGGCTTCAAGGTCAGCCCCAACAACAACATCCTCCACGGGTGTCCGCTGGACGAGAAGATTTCCGAGATGCACGTCCTCAAGCGGGACGGCTACACCATCGCACCGCTGGCGGTGATTATGGTGGACAACCCCATGGTCCCCGCCACGGGGCACCGCATCTGCAACGACTGCATGAAGTCCTGCATCTACCAGAAGCAGGATCCGGTGGACATCCCGCAGATCGAGACCCGGGTGCTGACCGACGTCCTGGATCTGCCCTGGGGCGTGGAGGTCTACGACCTGCTGACCCGCTGGAACCCCTTGCGCCACGAGCAGTACGTTCAGGCCCCCTACAACGGCAGGAAGGTCCTGATCTCGGGGATGGGGCCGGCCGGGTTCACCATGGCCCACCACCTGACCATGGAAGGCTGCGGTGTGGTCGGGATCGACGGGCTCAAGATCGAGCCCCTGCCGGAGGCCTACCGGGACGAGCCCATCCGTGATTACCACAGCATCGAGGAGCCGCTGGACCAGCGCATAAATTACGGCTTCGGCGGGGTCGCCGAGTACGGCATCACCGTCCGCTGGGACAAGAACTTCCTCAAGCTGATCTACCTGACCCTGGCCCGGCGCCCCACCTTCCAGGTCTTCGGTGGTGTTCGCTTCGGCGGCACCTTGACCCTGGAGGACGCCTGGGACCTGGGCTTCGACCACGTCTGCAACGCCAGCGGGGCGGGTCTGCCCAAGGTGGTGGCCATGGGCAACAGCCTGGCCCGGGGTATGCGACAGGCCAACGACTTCCTCATGGCTCTGCAGCTCACCGGTGCGGCCAAGCACGACAGCCTGGCCAACCTCCAGGTCCGGCTGCCCGCCGTGGTGGTGGGGGGTGGGCTCACCGCCATCGACACCGCCACCGAGCTCCAGGCCTACTACATCAAGCAGGTGGAGAAGGCCCTCGATCGGCACGAGCGTCTGGTCGAGGCCCTCGGCGAGGATGCTGTCTGGAAGGCCCTGGACGAGGAGAACGCGGCGATCCTGGAGGAGTTCCTAAGCCACGGCCGGTCTGTGCGCGCCGAGCGCGAGGCGGCCGCGGCGGAGGGCCGCAAGCCCGATTTCCTGCCGCTGATCCGCGAGTGGGGCGGGGTAACCATCGCCTACCGGCGCCGCCTGCACGAATCCCCGGCCTATCAGCGAAACCACGAGGAAGTGATCAAGGCCCTGGAGGAGGGGATCTACTACGCCCAGGGCCTGGAGCCGGTTCACGCCGTCCTGGACGACTACAGCCACGTGAAGAGCCTGCGCTGCCGGCGCCGGCGCGACAACGAGGGCCGACCCCTTTCGGTGCCCGAGGAGATCGAGCTACCGGCCCGCGGCATCTTCGTCGCTGCCGGCACCGTGCCGAACACCATCTACGAGCACGAGTATCCGGGTACCGCCGACCTCGACGGCGACCACTACCGCCCCCACGTCTACCGCCGGGGCGAGCTGCAAGCGGTGGACACCCCCGAGCACTGCAAGGACGTGGAGCTGGGGCCGTTCACCTCCTACGCCTACGACGATCGCTTCATGACCTTCCTCGGGGACACCCATCCCGGCTTCGCCGGCAGCGTGGTCAAGGCCATTGCCTCGGCCCTGCGGACCTATCCCGAGGTCATGAAGGCCCTCCGCGACCGAGGGGCCGCCGACCGCGACTGGGAGGCCTACCGGGCCTTCCGCGACGAGATGGACTACCTGCTCAATCCCAGGGTGGCCTCGGTGAACAGCGAGCACCCGTCGGTGGTAGAGCTGCGGGTTACGGCGCCCATGGCCGCCCGCAACTACCAACCGGGGCAGTTCTTCCGCATGCAGACCTTCGAGAGCCAGGTCCCGGTGGTGGACGGGACGCGGCTACAGGTGCCGCTGCAGACGGTCTCCGGGGCCGGTGTGGAGGGCGACATGATGCGCCTGTTCGTGCTCAAGGGCGGGATCGGCGGGCGTTTGTCCGAGCGCCTCGAGCCCGGCGACCCGCTGGTGCTGATGGGCCCCACCGGCGCCCCCACCGAGATGGGCGAGGGCAAGACGGTGATGGTGGTGGCCGGACGCTGGGGCGCCGCCGTGATGCTGTCGCTCGGGCCCGCCCTGCGGGCGGCCGGCAACCGGGTGCTGTACTTCGGCGCCTTTCGCAGCTCCGACGAGCCCTACTACCCCGAGCAGATCGAGGCGGCCACCGACCAGATCGTGTGGGCGGCTGCCGAGGGGGAGCCCATCCCGGCCCGCCGTCCCCAGGACGTGAGCGTGGTCACCGGCGACGCCATCGACCTCATCCGGCGCTACGGCGACGGCGAGCTCGCCGACGACGGGGTGCCCCGGATCCCGCTCGAGGAAGTGGACGAGATCCTGGTCATGGGCTCCACGGGGCTGCTCTACGGCATGCAGAAGGCGCTGTCCGGGGACCTGGCGAGCTACTTCCCGGAGGACGTGGAGATCCAGGGCACCGCCGGCAGCCCCATGCAGTGCATGCTCAAGGGCGTCTGCTCGCAGTGCCTGCAGTGGCAGGTGGACCCGGAGTCCGGCGAGCGCACCCGGACGGTGTTCTCCTGCGCCGAGCAGGACCAGCCCCTGTTGGAGATCGACCTGCCCAACCTCTGGGCCCGCCAGGCGCAGAACCGCCTGCCCGACCAGCTGGCGGACATGTGGCTGACCCACCTGCTGGCGCACCGGGAGGCCGAGCTTGCCCCCAGCGACTGACTTTGCCGTGCCGGGGGTTCACAGGACCGGCTTCGGCCATTTCGCCCGCGTCAGCCCCGCGGGGATCTCCCAGGCCGAAGCGGGCCGGCCCAGGTAGAAGCCCCGCGCGGGGTGCACCGGTTGTGGTGGAGGAGCTCCAGCCGGGCGGGCGTCTCCACCCCTTACGCCACCACCTCCAGGCCCAAGGAGTGGGCCAGGGTGAGCACCGTCGATACGATGGAGACGTCCTCTGCTGGTTCTCCAGGTTGCCCACGAAGGAGCGGTCGATCTTCGGGGTGTCCCGGGGCAGCCGGCACAGGTAGGCCGGGGAAGGGTGGCTGGTCCCGAAGTCGTCCACCGCCAGGCGTCCCTTGAGCTCGATGAGCTCCCCAGCCGGCGGGTTCCGGCGTCCAGCCGGCTCATCAGCACGGTCTCGGTGATCCCCAGCCCCAATCCCCCGGCGGAGGCGGTCCGCTCCAGCTGGTGGTCATCCGGGTGGCCAGCCCCGTGTCCGTCCTCTCCAACGGGGAGAGGTTGACGCCGACGAGCCCCGCTTCCAGGCC
>JAHEOG010000100.1 GCA_018609925.1 Gammaproteobacteria bacterium | reverse complement strand
TCCGGGTCATCCACCCGGCTCATCCCGAGGGAGCTGCCGCTGCGGCCGGGCTTGACCATCACGGGCCAGCCCAGACGGGCCCCCACCGTTTCCGGGGGCTCCTCGGCCAGGTCCACCACCGGCGGGGTCGGGATCTGGGCGGCCGCCCAGATCCGCTTGGAGCGCAGCTTGTCCATGGCCAGGGCCGAGCCCAGGACCCCCGAGCCGGTGTAGGGGAGGCCGAGCGTCTCCAGGCACCCCTGGACCACCCCGTCCTCTCCAAAGGGCCCGTGCAGGGCCACCCAGGCCCGGTCCGCCCCGCTCTCGGCCAATCGCCAGGGGAGGTCGGGCCCGGCGTCGATGGCGACAACCGGGTGACCCCGGCGCTGCAGGGCGCCACCCACCGCCTCGCCGCTGACCAGGCTGATGGCGCGCTCCGCGCTGGGACCGCCCTGCAGTACCGCGACGTTTTCGGGAGCGCGCGAAGTGTCGCGCGTGACCTCGGCTCCACCTTCCGGCACGGCGGCCTCCGGGGCCTGCCCATCTCCCAGCCCGCGTTTCTCGCTCACGGCACGCCCTCCCAGGAAGCGCGCGAAGTCTCGCGCGTAACCCCGGCTCCACCTTCCGGCACTGCGGTTTCCGGGACCGGGCTCTCGTCCTGCCGACGCTCGTCATTCATGGCTCCCGCCCCACGATGCGCACCTCCGGTTCCAGCTCGACCCCGGTGTGCTCCCGCACCTGTTTTCCGATCCGCTCGATCAGGGCCTCGATGTCGGCGGCGGTGCCCTGCCCTCGATTGACGATGAAGTTGGCGTGGTGCTCGGAGACCTCCGCCCCGCCCTGCCGGGCCCCCTTGAGCCCCGTCGCCTCGATCAGCCGGGCGGCATGGTCGCCGGTGGGATTGCGGAAGACGGATCCGGCGTTGGCCAGGTGCACCGGCTGGGTGGCCTCCCGGTGGCTCAGCAGCTCCCGCGTGCGGGCCCGGATGGTCTCCGGGTCCTCCGGCTCCAGTGCCAGATGGGCGGCGACGAACCACTCCCCGGCCGGGAGCCGGGCCTGGCGGTAGGCCAGCTCGAGCTCGTCCGGGGTCGCGTAGCGCACGGCCCCCTCGCGGTCGATCAGCTCGGCGCCGGCCAGGATGTCGGCCAGCTCGGAGCCGTAGGCCCCGGCGTTCATGGCCAGGGCCCCGCCGATGGCCCCCGGGATGCCAGCGAGGAACTCGGCCCCGGCCAGGTTCACCTCGGCGCAGAAGCGGGCGACCCGAGCGGAGCTGACCCCCGCCTCCGCCCGGACCGTTCCGCCGGCCCGTTGCTCCAAGGCCTTGGGCCCCCTCCGAGTGCAGATCACCGTACCCGCCAGGCCGCCGTCCCTGACCAGGAGGTTGGAGCCGTGCCCCACCCAGGTCAGCGGCTCCACCACCTCGGGACTGGCCAGGAAGGCGGCCAGCTCTTCCAGGGTGCGCGGAGCGAACAGGCGCTCGGCGATGCCGCCCACCCGCCAGGTGGTGCGCGGCGCCATGGGCACCTGGAACCGCAGTCGCGGGGAGGAAGCGGACGCCGCGGCGATCATGGCAGCGCCTCCGCCATGGGACAGACCTCCTGGGCCAGGGCACCGATGTCGCCGGCGCCCAGGGTCAGCAGGACGTCCCCGGAGCGCAGGGTCCGGGCCAGGGCGGTCGGGAGCTCGGCGAGGGGGCCCACGAAACGCGCATCGGGGTGACCCTGGCGGCGCATCGCGGCGTGGACGTCGGCGCCGCCGGCCCCGGGTATGGGCGCCTCGCCCGCGGCATAGACCTCGGTAAGCAGGACCGTGTCGGCGCCATCGAGGGCCGCCCCCAGCTCCTCGCGCAAGTCGCGGGTCCGGGTGTAGCGGTGGGGCTGGAAGGCCACCACTAGCCGGCGCTCGGGCCAGGCCTCGCGGACCGCCGCCAGGGTCTGGCGGATCTCCTCGGGATGATGGCCGTAGTCGTCGATGTAGAGGATGCCGTCGCGCTCCCCTCGGACCTCCATCCGCCGGCCCACTCCGGAGAACCGGGCCAGGCCCCGACGGATCGCCTCGGGGGCCAGCCCCAGGTGATGGGCAACGGCGATGGCGGCCAGGGCGTTGGCCACGTTGTGGCGGCCGGGCACGGTCAGCTCCGCCTCCAGCAGGGGCTCCGCGGCCCCGCGCTGCCAACACTCGAATGCCATCCCCGCGCCCCGGGCGGACACCGCCCGGGCCTGGTAATCGGCCTCCCGGTCGAAGCCGTAGGTAATCCAGGGCTTGGAAAGGCGGGGCAACAGGGCCCGGACCCGCGGGTGGTCGAGGCAAAGCACGGCGAGCCCGTAGAACGGCACCTGCTGCAGGAACTGGTGGAAGGCCGCCTCCAGGCGCTTGGGATCGCCGCCGTAGGTGTCCATGTGGTCGGGATCGATGCCTGTGACCACCGCCACCTGGGGGTGCAGGTAGAGGAACGAGCCATCGCTCTCGTCCGCCTCCGCCACCAGGTAGTCCCCATCCCCCAGCAGGCCGGTGCCGTCGATGCTGTTGAGCCGGCCCCCAATCACCAGGGTGGGATCCAGCCCGCCTTCGTGGAGGAGGCTGCCCACCAGGGATGTGGTGGTGGTCTTGCCGTGGGTTCCGGCGACGGCCACGCCCCGTTTGAAACGCATGAGCTCGGCCAGCATCTCGGCGCGCGGGATCACCGGGATGCCCCGGGCCCGGGCGGCCGCTACCTCCGGATTGTCCGGGGCCACCGCCGACGAGGTCACCACCACCTCCACCTCCGCTACCGAGGCGGGATCGTGGCCCACGTGGATCTCCGCGCCCAGGCCGCGCAGGTGGCTCACCGTGGGGGATTCCTTCAGGTCCGAGCCGCTCACGGGATAGCCCAGGCCCAGCAGGACCTCGGCGATGCCGCTCATGCCCACACCGCCGATGCCCACGAAATGGACGCGGTGATAGCGCTCCGGGCCCACGGGCCGCATGCCGGTCAAAGGTCCGCTAGGCGGCATCTCGAATCCCCTCCCGGCAGGCGCGGGCCACCACGCTGGCAGCGTCGGGTCGCCCGAGCTCCCGGGCGGCGCCACCCATGGCAGCGAGTCGATCGCGATCACCCAGCTCGGCGTCCAGGCGCTCCGCCACCGCCGCGTCCTGCCATTGCTGCTGGGGCATGCAGACGGCTGCGTCCCGGCTCACCAGGGCCTCGGCGTTGTGGCGCTGGTGATCATCCACCGCAAACGGGTAAGGCACTAGCACCGCGGGCAGACCCACCGCGGCCAGCTCGGCCACCGTGGCCGCGCCCGCCCGGCAGACCGCCAGGTCCGCCCAGGCATAGGCCCCCGCCATGTTCTCGATGAAGGCCGTTGTCTCCGCCGGCAGTCCCTGCTCGCCATAAGCCTCCCGCACCGCAGGCAATTCCCGCTCCCCGGCCTGGTGCCGGACGGTACTCGGGCGTCGGACCTGCCCCAGGCATACGGGCAGACGCTGATTCAAGAAGCGCGCCCCCTGGCTGCCGCCGAAGATGAGGATCCGCAGCGGACCGTCCCGCCCGGCGTAGCGATGCTCGGGACAGTCCAGCTCCAGGAGCTCCCGGCGCACGGGGATACCGGCCCATTCCGCCCGGGGACCGAGGCGCCGAGCCGCCTCGGGGAAGCCCGTGAAGATCCGGGTCGCGAAGGGCCTCAAGGAGCGCACCGCCAGGCCGGGGATGGCATTCTGCTCGTGCAGGACGAGGGGGCAGCCCGCCAAGCGCGCCGCCAGACCAGCGGGCATCGCCACATAGCCGCCCATGGCCAGGACGCAGTCGGGGCTGAGGGTGCGCAGCAGCCGGCGCACCTCCCACACGGCCCGGCTCAGGGACCAGGGCAGCCCCGCCCAGCGCCGCCAACCGCCGCCGCGGAGGCCTCGCATGGCCACGGTGGCCAGGGGGAAGCCGTGCGCAGGGGCTGCCCGGGCCTCCAGCCCGGTGGGGGTGCCCAGGAAATGGACCTCCACCCCGGCTTCCCGGAGCTCGGCCGCCACCGCCAGGGCGGGGAAGACGTGGCCCCCGGTCCCGCCAGCCGCAATCACCACCCGCGTCATGGCCTTACCCCCGCTGCCGCCGGAGTGGCCTCCACCACCGGAGCCCGCCGGGCCGGCTGAGTCCTCTCCCGGCCGGCGCGGTCGATGCTGGCCAGGATGCCGAGGGCGGTCATGGTGGTAACAAGGCTGGAGCCCCCGTAGCTCACCAGCGGCAAGGTCAGGCCCTTGGTGGGCAGCATGCCCAGGTTGACTGCCATATGGGCGGCCGCTTGGAAGCCGATGAAGAAGGTGAGCCCCTGGGCCACGAGGCGCCCGTAGGCGCTCGGTGCCGAGGCAGCAATGGCAAAGCCCCGCTGAACGAGCAGGAGGTAGAGGAGGATCACCGCAAGGGTCCCGGCCAGCCCCAACTCCTCGCCGATGACGGCGAAGATGAAATCGGTATGGGGCTCGGGGAGATAGAACAGCTTCTGGACCCCATCCCCGAGGCCCACCCCGGTGTACTCGCCCCGCCCAAAGGCGATCAGGGACTGGCGGAGCTGGAAGCCGGAGGACTGGGGGTAGGACCAGGGGTCAAGGAAGGCCACCACCCGCTGGTAGCGGTACTCGCTGCCGAAGACGGCCCAAACCGCCACCGGCAGGACGGCCAGAGCCGAGCCGATCAAGTGGCGCAAGCGGATCCCCCCCAAAAAGCCCATCACCAGCCCGGTCCCCACCACCATGGCGGCGCCTCCGAAGTCAGGCTCGGCGAGCAGGAGTCCCGCGGCGAGGGCCGCAATCACCAGGATGGGCAGGACGCCGCCGCGGAAGGTGCCCAGTCGGGCCTCGCCCTTGCGCACGAGGAAGCCGGCGAGATAAAGGACGAAGGCCACCTTGAAGGGCTCCGAGGCCTGGACCCGGAACAGCCCCAGATCCAGCCAGCGTCGAGCGCCTTCCACCCCTACCCCAATGCCGGGGATGAGCACCGCCACCAGCGCCACCAGGCCGGCCAGCAACGTCCACGGCGCCAAGCGCTGCCAGAGCCAAGGAGGAATGGCAGCGCAGAACGCCCCCACGCCCAGGGCCAGGCCCAGGTAGACGCCTTGGCGCAGAACCACGCGGAAGGAGCTGTCAGTCTGCTCCACCGCCAGGGGGGCGGAGGCGGAGTACACCATGATCAGCCCCACCGTCACCAGCCCGGCGCTGGCGGCCAGGAGCCCCGGATCGGGCAGTACGTGCCGCAGGCGCTGCTCAAGGCTCGGCATTCTCGGCCTCCCGGGCCCGCACGGCCCGGCGGAAGTCCGCACCGCGGGCCGCGAAATCGGGGTAGCGATCGAAGCTGGTGCAGCCCGGGGATAGCACGATGGTGTCCCCCGGCTGGGCAACCTCCGCCGCCCGCGCCACCGCCTCCGCCATGTCCCCGGCCCCGACCACCGGGACCTCGTCACCGACGGCGGCGGCGATGGTCTCCGCCGCCGGGCCCATGAGCACCGCCCGGCGGCACCGATCCCGCAGGGCGGGAACGAGCCAGGCGAACTCCCCGCCCTTGTCGACGCCGCCGCCGATCCAGACGAAGGGCTCGCTGAGCCCGTTCAGGGCGGCTTGGACCGCGCCCACATTGGTCCCCTTGGAATCGTTGACGTAGCGCACCCCGCCGACCTCGGCCACCGCCTCCAGGCGATGGGGCAGCCCCGAGAAGCCCCGCAGGGCGCCGGCCATGGCAGCGGGATCCAGCCCCAGGGCGGATCCAATGGCTAGCGCCGCTGCGGCGTTGGCCCGGTTGGGGCAACCCACCAGCGGCCACTCGGCCAGGGGCAGCACGGGGACCGACTCCCCGGCCCTGTCCAATACCAGCCACGGCTCGCCGTCAAGCGGCACCACACCGGCGCCGTTCCCTTGCGGCGCCCCTTGCCCGAACCAGACCCCGCGCACCCCTTCCGGCAGGGCCGACCCGCGCTCCCGAACCCGGGGATCGTCGGCCGCAAGCACGGCGGTATCGCCGCGTCCCAGGTTCCGGAACAGGCACCACTTGGCCTCGAAGTAGGCGGTCACATTGGGATGGCGGTCCAGGTGGTCCGCGCTCAGGTTGAGCAGCGCCGCCACCCGGGGACGGAACCGATCCAGG
>JAHEOG010000099.1 GCA_018609925.1 Gammaproteobacteria bacterium | reverse complement strand
AGGTCCCGCAGATGAGCCGAGTGCCAGTGATAACGGCGTGCCGAGCCCCGCTGGGGTGCCATCCCTTGCTGAACAACGGTCCACGCACCGCCTTGGCCCTGGGTATTCGGTGGGACAAAGAAAAAGGTGTGGTGATAAATTTGAAACCCGTCTTGGACGAGTGCGCTGTCCACCTTAGCTGTCATACGGGAGGTATAGGTGAGCGCTTGCGTGTGCTCAGCGCTCATCCCCAGGCGGTGGCCCCAATCCGTGATTTGCTGCGGGGTCTGGCGGGACGCCCGCCCTTTGCCGCCGCAGATAAATACACCGAGCTGTTCCTCCTCGCCCTGAATGGCCGCTTTGAGTGCCCCGGTGAGGGTGGTGGTCAGACCGGAAGCGTTCCAGTCGAAAGCGAGGACGGTGCCAAGCGACTGGAACCAGACCGGATCCCCTAGCCGGCGTATCAGCGCTTCTGAGCCCTCCTCGGCCACAATCGCTCGCACCATCTCCCGGGCGAGTGCCACCATCCTAGCGAACAGCCATCTGGGGCAGCGGCCCTCGTCCAAGGAAAATGTCGCAATGCCTCGCTGCATACGGACCGGAACGGTTGTCGGTGCCTTAGGCCCGGGCGAGCTCGGCGCTCAATCGACCAATGGCCATCGAACCTAAAACGGAAGCCGCTGACAAGGGGCGATCGATGAGCGAGCGCCCACGGCGAATCCTGCATTGCGACATGGACGGCTTCTTTGCGGCCATCCATAGGCGGGATGAGCCTCACCTGCGGGAGGTGCCCCTGGTGGTCGGGGGTGACCCCGATGGGCGCGGGGTGGTCTCCACCGCCAATTATGCTGCCCGGCGCTACGGCCGCCACTCCGCCATGCCGGCGGCTACGGCCAAACGCCTCTGCCCCGAGGCCGTCTTCCTGCGTCCGGACCTGGCACGCTACCGAGCCGGAAGTCGACGGCTCATGGCCTTGCTCAGCGAGTTCAGTGACCGGATCGAGCCGGTTTCCCTGGACGAGGCCTACCTGGAACTCACCGATCGGTTGAGCTCCTATCCCTCAACCACGGCAGCAGCCGAAGCCATCCGAGCCCGAGTTCGGGAGACGCTCGGGCTGACGGTCAGCGTCGGAGTCGCCAACTCGCGGCTGGTGGCCAAGCTGGCGAGCGACTGGGACAAGCCGGATGGGCTGACGGTGGTGCCCCCGAAACAGGTGCCGGGCTTCTTGGCGCCGCTGCCGGTGCGCAAGCTCCCCGGGGTTGGACCGACCACCGAGCGAACCCTAACGGAGGCCAGCCTGGCCACGGTGGCGGACCTCCGGGCCCAGGGACGAGAGCGACTGGTCCACCTGCTGGGGCGCATCGGAGGAACGCTCCACAACCTCGCCTGGGGGCGCGACGATTGCCCGGTTGGTGTTGAGCGGGCGCGAAAAAGCCTGGGCGTGGAAACCACCTTCGCCGTTGATCAGGTCAACTTAGCCGAGATGGATCGGATCCTGACGAGCCTGGCCGAGCGGGTCCACCGGGGATTACTCACCCGAGGGCTCACCGGGCGCACCGTGACCGTGAAGGCGCGCTACCCGGACTTTCGCACCGTGACCCGCTCCCAGACGCTGGCCGAACCTCCCGCTGAGGCCGAGGCGTTGGCCACGGTGGCCCAGCAGCTTTTGCGCCGCACTGAGGCCGGCCAGACGCCGGTGCGCTTGCTTGGCCTCACTGTGGCGAATCTGACGGAAGCCGAGCCCGCCGAGCAGCTGCCGTTGTTCCGATAAGTGTCGGCAGCGACCCGATTGCCGCCGCTCTCGCCGTTCCGCCACCTGGGGGTGGCCTTGTCATCCCCTTCGGTTGGCCTTTGTCATTCAGCGGCCCTGAGCCGAGGCGTCGGGGGCGAGCCAATGCTGGCGAAGGGGCCCTTCAGGCCCATAAGCGGGGTCCGCTTCTGGCAGGGGGACCTTCGCGATGCGTTCTAGCGCCGCCTCGCGCTCGCCGGGGCTACCGCGGTTCATGTCCGGCGTTTGCCCGGTTGGGTAGGCGCTCACGCAACGGAAGCCGTCTTGGCTCGCTACCGCCTTGTGGGCGGCACCGGCTGGCAAGATCCCCCCCTCCCCAGCGCTTGCTTCCAGCACCGGGCCCTCGGGGCCGCCGAACTGGAGTCGGGCTGAGCCGACGAAGCAGCCAAGCGCCTCGGGGGCGGTGCTGTGGTCGTGGGTAGTGGCCCAACACCGCGACGCGCCAAGCCGGTGGCCAGCCATTGGCGGCGAATACGGCCTCGATGGCTTCAGGATTGCCTGGCGGGAATGCCCCTCGATAGCGAAGCAGCGCCCAATGGGGGGGTTGGGGAAGGGGCCCTCGTCGGTTAGCCTTTGACGGCTTCTGGACGACCCGACGGCCTTCGCTCGTTGATCGGCGAGTAAGCCGCTAGCGTAGGAGCTCCGGACGGAGCATCCAGGCGATCGGCCAGCCGGTCTCGTCGCTGGCCTCAAGGGCCACCACGGTGCCCGGTTGGAAGGCGACCGGAGCCGGCGCCTCTTGCCCCGTTACCAGCACCGCGACCAGCTTGCCCAGGAAGGGGAGGTGGCTAACCACGAGATAGTCGCCCTGCCAGCCCCCCATCTCCGTCGCCATTGGCTCAGCCGGGCTGTCGGCCTGGAGCCCCTCCAGGACCTGGGGGGCCTCCTGCGCCGCCAAGTAACTCCCGAGGATCTCGGCGCTCTGACGAGCGCGCAGCTTGCCACTGTGGAAAAGGCCGTCCACGGTTACTTCCACACGGCTCAGGAAGTGGCCTAGACGGCGGCAATCGGACGCTCCTTGCTCGCTCAGCGGGCGCTCGGGGTCCTGATCCTTGGTCACGGCCTCACCGTGTTGCACGAGATACAGCATGGCGCCGCCTCCTCCATTCGTCGCTCCCATTACTCAGGATAGCCCAATGCCCCGCCTCCTGCGAGGCGGGGTGGGACCGAGCAAGAACCCGAACTTGGCGCTTTTGATCACCGGTGGGTGCTAAGCTCCAAAGTCATTGGAAACCATTCCAGTTACACAGGAGGCCCCGCATGCCGATTTGGGGCTTTCTCTTCCTCCTACTCCTTCCGTTAATGGCCAGTGCTGCTGAAATCGCCGGCTTGGTGACCCAGGTCCGCGATGGCGACACCATCTGGTCCCTGAAGCAGAAGCTCACCCAGGTCATGTAGGAGCGCCAGCAGACCAAGGCCCTTGCCGGCCATGTGGAAATGGACGAGGTCTACCTCGGCGGTGAGCAGCCGGGTATCCGGGGCCGGGATTCCCCCAACAAGGCCTCTTTCCTGGCGGCCATCGAGACTCGTGAAGGCCGTCCGTGGTGCCTGCAGATGCGCCGCGTCGAAGGCTTCTCCCGCAAGGCGCGGGATTTGTT
>JAHEOG010000098.1 GCA_018609925.1 Gammaproteobacteria bacterium | reverse complement strand
GCGGACCGCAAATGGGAGGAGCTATCGGAGCTGCTCCAGGACCGCCCGGAGATGTATACCCAGGCCGGCCACCGCCGGAAGATTATCCTCTTCACGGAGCACCGCGATACGCTGAATTACCTGCGGGACCGCATTACCGGGCTCCTCGGCCGCTCCGATGCGGTGGTGACCATCCATGGCGGGCCCAATCGGGACGAGCGGCGCAAGATTCAGGAGGAGTTCCGCCACAATCCCGAGGTGTTGGTTTTGCTGGGCACGGACGCGGCCGGCGAGGGCATCAACCTCCAGAACACCAACCTCATGGTCAACTACGACCTCCCCTGGAACCCCAACCGTCTAGAGCAGCGCTTCGGCCGCATCCACCGCATCGGCCAGGAAGACGTCTGCCACCTCTGGAACATGGTCGCCACGGGCACCCGGGAGGGCCAGGTCTTCCAGCGCCTGTTCGAAAAGCTGGAGACCGAGCGGAATACCTTGGGCGGGCAAGTCTTCGACGTCCTGGGCGAAGCCTTCGAGGGCGCCTCCCTGAAGGATCTTCTCCTTCAAGCCATCCAATACGGGGACCAGCCCGAGGTCCAGGACCGGCTCAATCAGGTCATCGATTCCCAGCTCGACAGCGCCCATCTCAAGGCCATCATGGAGCGCAACGCCCTGGCCGAGGAGCACCTGAGCACCGAGGACCTATTCTCGGTGAAGGAAGAGATGGAGAAGGCCGAGGCCCGCAAGCTCCAGCCCCACTTCGTCCGGGCCTTTTTCAATCAGGCCTTCCAGCAGCTTGGCGGTGAGCTGCGCCCCCGGGAATCCGGCCGCGCCGAGATCCGGTACGTGCCGGCCGCGATCCGGGAACGGGACCGGGTGATCGGCCAGACCCGGACGCCGGTGCTTAAGCGCTATGAGCGGGTCTGTTTCGACAAGGATCAAATCCATCTCGCGAAAAAGCCGACCGCCGACCTGATCCATCCGGCCCATCCCCTTATGGCGGCCACCACCGACCTGATCCTTGAGGCCCACCGCCACAAGCTCAAGCAGGGCACCGTGCTGGTCGATCCGGAGGATCCCGGCACGGAACCCCGGGTGGTATTCATGATCGAGCACACGGTCCGCGAGGGCGCCGGGGATCCGCCCCGCACGGTGTCCCGGCGGGTCCAGTTCGTCGCCATCGATCCGAATGGCGATACCACCTTCGCCGGCTGGGCCCCGCATCTGGACATGCGGGCGCTGGCGGAAGAGGAGCAGGACCTCGTCACCGATGTCCTGACCGCCGACTGGGTCCATGAAGGCCTGGAGGATCAAGCCATGCGCTACGCTGGCGAGCAGCTGGTCCCCGCACACTTCCAGGAAGTGAAAAACCGCCGGGAGCGCCGTGTGGACAAGGTGCTGGGGGCCGTCCACGAACGGCTCGTCAAGGAGATCAATTACTGGTCCGGTCGGGCGATCGAGCTGGAAAACGACGTAGAGGCCGGCAAGCAGCCCCGGATGCAGCCAGACAACGCCCGGCGCCGGGCCGAGGAGCTTTCGGCGCGACTGGAAGAGCGGAAAAAGGCCCTGGAGACCCAGCGCAACGTGATCGCCAATTCCCCCGCCGTGGTGGGTGGGGCCCTGATCGTGCCCTACGGCCTGATCGCCCAGCGCCGCGGCGAGGCCCAATGGTCCATTGACGCAACGGCCCGCCAGCGGATCGAGGCCATCGCCATGGACGCGGTCCGGACCACGGAGGAAGGCTTGGGCCATCGCGTCCAGGATGTCTCCGGGAAGAAATGCGGGTGGGACCTGACCGCCCAGCCGCCCGAAAAGAACGGCCGCGTCCCCGAGGCCCGCCACATCGAGGTCAAGGGCCGGGCCAAGCACCAGACCACCATTACCGTCAGCCGCAACGAGATCGCCTACGCGCTCAACCAGGCGGACAAGTTCCTGCTGGCCATTGTGCTCGTGGACGAGGCGGATCAGATCGACGGCCCCTACTATCTCCGGCAGCCTTTCAGCCAAGAGCCCGAATTCGGCGTGGCCAGTATCAATTACGACCTGGCCGATCTCCTCGAGGCCGCTGTATCCCCCTCGGAAACCCTCCAAGAACCCATTCAGTGAGCCGATCGATGAAAGCCCCCAAGAAGCTGATCGAGGTCGCCCTTCCTCTGGACGACATCAACGCCGCGGCGGCGCGGGAGAAGTCCATCCGCCATGGCCACCCCTCCACCCTGCATCTGTGGTGGGCGCGGCGGCCGCTGGCGGCGGCTCGGGCGGTGCTGTTCGCCCAGATGGTCAACGATCCAGGGGGTGAACGAGGGTATTACGCCGGCAAGACCAAGGCCCAAGCCGATGCCGAGCGAGAAGAGCTGTTCGGTATCCTGCGCGAGCTGGTGAAGTGGGAGAACACCAACAACGAGGCCGTCCTAGAACGGGCCCGAGAAGCGATCCGCAAGAGCTGGCGGGAGACCTGTGAGCTAAAGGAAAACCGCGGCAAGCCGGGGTTCGATCCGGACCACCTTCCCGCCTTCCATGACCCCTTCGCCGGCGGTGGAGCCATCCCCCTGGAGGCCCAGCGCCTCGGCTTGGAGGCCTACGCCTCGGAGCTAAACCCCGTGGCCGTGCTCATCAACAAGGCCATGGTCGAGATCCCACCCAAGTTCGCAGGCCAAGCGCCAGTGGGCCCTGTGCCGGAAGGGGAAAAGCAATCCAGCCTCCACGAGGAATGGTCCGGCGCTCAAGGTTTGGCGGAGGATGTGCGTCGCTACGGCCAATGGATGCGCCAGGAGGCCGAGAAGCGGATCGGACACCTCTATCCTAAGGCGCAGATAACGGATGACATGGCCGAGGAGCGCCCCGACCTCAAGCCCTACGTCGGCCAAGAGCTGACGGTCATCGCCTGGATTTGGGCGCGGACCGTGAAAAGCCCCAATCCGGCCTTCGCCCATGTGGACGTGCCCTTGGCCTCCAGCTTCGTGCTCTCCACCAAGAAAGGCAAGGAGGCTTATGTGGAGCCGGTGGTGGAGGGGGACCGGTACTGGTTCGAGGTGAAGGTGGGGCG
>JAHEOG010000097.1 GCA_018609925.1 Gammaproteobacteria bacterium | reverse complement strand
TACGGGAACGGCCAGGTTACTACCGAGGCGGTGCGGGAGATGCTGGGCACGGTGAACCGCGATCGCATCCTGGCCCTGCTGGAGGCGATCGCAGCGCGGGACGGCGAGGCGGCGTTGGAGCGGGTGGTGGAGGTGAGCACCAGCGGGGTGGATCTGGATGGCGCCCTGGCCGAGCTGTTGGGGCTGCTGCACAGGGTGGCGGTCATGCAGGCGGTGCCACAGCGCGGCCAGGACGATCCCACCCTGGTCACGGAGGAGCGCACCCGCCTGGAGGCCCTCGCCGGTCAAACCTCGCCCGAGGACGTCCAGCTCTTCTACCAGATCGGGCTCCAGGGCCAGCGGGACCTGGAGGTCGCTCCCGATCCGCGCGCCGGTCTGGAAATGGCCGTCATCCGGATGGTGGCCTTCGATCCCCTGGCCCGGCAGGAGGCCAACGGGGCCTCCGGGGAACCGGGCGCTTCCGGGGGCGATCAGTCCGGTTCCGGCGCGGAGCGGGAGGTCGAAGCCTCGCCGGTTTCCGGCACAGGGCCAAGCGAGGGCGAGCGCGGAGCCACCGGGGTGTCGACGGAACTCCCCCCGGAGGAGGGGGACGGCCCCCCGGACATGGACGAGGGCGGAACCTCCCAAGGGACGGAGCCCTCTCACTGGGAGGCCACCCTGGGCCGGTTGGAGATCGCCCCGGCCTGGCGGGCCCTTCTCGAATACTCGGTGGCCCACGAGTTTACCAAGGAGCGCGTACGGCTTGGGGTCCCCCGCACCCACCTGGTGGCCGCCGAGAGCCAGCGGTTCCGGTCCGCCCTGGAGGATTCTCTGGTGACCCTGTTCGGAAGCGCCCCCAGGGTTACCATCCAGGCCCTGGGGGCGGAGGACCTGGAAGAAGGCCCCGCGAGTTCCCGGGACCGGGAGCAGCGGGAGGCGCAGGCGGTGGCCGAGCAGGCCGTGGACCGGGATCCCCATGCCAAGGCACTGCGGGAGCGCTTCGGCGCCCAGGTCGAATCGGTTAGGCCGGATGGCGGCGACGGGGAGCCCAATTCCCCTACCTCAGGAGGCGCACCATGAAAGGCGGAATGGACGGCCTGATGAAACAGGCCAAGCAGATGCAGGAGCAGGTGCAGAAGGCGCAGGAGCAGCTAGCGGAGGAGGAGGTTACCGGTCAGGCCGGGGGCGGCCTGGTGGAGGTGACCATGACCTGCAAATACGCCGTACGCGGGATCCATCTGGATCCCTCGCTCCTGGAGGACAACGACAGCGAGATGCTGGGAGATCTCCTCGCCGCGGCCATGAACGACGCCCTGACCAAGGTGGAGAACCGCAGCCAGGAGCTGCTGGGCGACGTTGCCGGGGGGCTGGGCAACCTCCCGGGCCTGGGGGACATGTTCAAGTAATGGCTGTGCTCAGTTGCTTGCTCTTCGTGGTCAGCGACGGCACCGGTTTGGTCCAGCCAGGGAGCCTTGCCAACCGTGAGTGAGCCCGTACCCGCATTGGACGCCCTGGCGGAGGCCTTGCAGCGTCTGCCCGGGGTGGGTCCCAAGAGCGCCCGGCGCATGGTCTATCACCTCCTCGAGCGCGACCGGGAGGGCGCCCGGTCTTTGACCGGGGCCTTGGAGCAAGCCCTGGAGCGGGTCCGCCATTGCCGGCGCTGCAACAACCTCACCGAGTCGGAGCTCTGCCCGGTCTGCGCCTCCCCCCGTCGAGATCAGTCCTTCCTGTGCGTGGTGGAGAGCCCATCCGACATTCCCTCGGTGGAGCAGGCCGCTTCCTTCAACGGTACCTACTACGTCCTGATGGGCCGGCTCTCGCCCCTTGACGGGGTGGGCCCGGAGGACCTGGCCTTCGAGGGCCTTGAGCGGCGGGTGGCCGAAGGCGTTCAGGAGGTAGTGGTGGCGACCAATGCCACCGTGGAAGGGGAGGCCACGGCCCACTACATCCGGGAGCGCCTGGAGCCCAAGGGCATCCGGGTAACCCGCCTCGCCCACGGGGTCCCCTTGGGCGGGGAGCTGGAATTCGTGGACGCCTCCACCCTCGATCGGGCATTGACCCGACGCTATCCCCTCGAGGACGACTAGCCCGGGCCTGCTGCCCGGTTCATGGGAGCTACTCGTCCAGAGTGAATCCGACCCTCACCGTGACCTGCCAGTGGTCGATGCGCCCGTTCTCGATGTGGCCGCGGGTCTCGGTGACCTCGAACCAGCGCAGATTGCGTAGGGTCTGGCTCGCCCGCTCGATGGCGTTACTCACCGCCTCCTCCATGCTGTTGGGGGAGGAGCCGGTCAGCTCCACTTTCTTGTAGACGTGCTCGTTCATGCGGCGCTCCTTGTCTCGGGTTCCTCGGGGTCCTTCTGGCCCTTTGCCGGGCCTGCCGGGACCGGCGGGGGCCAGTTAGTGGCGCCGCGGCTCACGGCACAACCACCACCGGCGGTGCCACGGCTGGGATCAGGTGCTCTCCCCCATAGTGGGCCACGGAGGGACTGCGGCGGCTGATCACCAAGGCCCTGCCCCCTGCGGCTTGAACCGCCCGGGCCACCGCCTCGGGGGACGCACTGCGAAGGGTGCGGAAGCTCGCCTGCAGCCCCCTGGCTTCCAGCCAGTCCTCTGTGAGATGGCGCAGCTGCTCCGGATTCCCCTCCTCCTTTGGCGGCAGGAAAACGGTCAGCGCCTGCTCGTCCCGGAGGGTGAGCTGAGTGGCCATCGCCAGGACCTCGGGTCCGGCCTCCGGCGAGTCGACCAGGGCGATGGTGGCGTGTCCCCCGGCCGTTCCCCCGTGCACCATGACCGCCTGCGGGCCTTCACGGATCAGGGAACGGGCCGTGGACCCGATCCGGCCCCGTTGGACTGGCGACCAGCCGGCGCGACCCACAATCAGCAGATCCCCTGGAAGGGCATGGGCCAGGGCCTGGTCCACCACGTGCCCCCGAGCCACCCGCAGCGAGCCAGAGATGGCGTACCGGCGCGCAAGGCCCGTCAGGACCCGGTCCAGCTCGCTCGCTTGGGCTCGCAGGCGGCGCTCGACGCGGTCGCGATCAATGGGGCGCAAGGCCGCCGATGTGAGTCCGATTTCCCGGGCAAAGGGCAATCCGGCGGAGCGCAGCAGCGCCTCCTCTTCCACGAAAAGCCCCAACAGCTGGGCATGCCGGCGCGCTGCCAGATCCGCCGCCTCCTCCAGGGCGGACCGGCTTGCCCGGGAGGCATCCACCAGCACCACGACGCGCCGGATGGGGCCCCCGTTGTGGCTAGCTTGATCGGTCATGGGGGCTTTCTTCCTTGCCGCCTTTCTCCTGGCTGTGGAGCTGGCTGAGCTCCTCCAGCCGGTCTTCCACCCGGCGGTTGATGCTGCCCTCGGGGAAGGCCCCGCCCTCGTCGCGCTCGCCCGCTTCCAGCCCGGTCAGCAGGGCCATCACCTCGTCCACGGTGCGGGCGGGATAGATGGCGAAGTCCCCCCGCTCCGCGGCCTCGCGGACGTCCGCTCGGAGCATCAGGTGGGTCACATTGGATTGGGGGATCACCACGCCCTGACCCTGGAGACCGCGCTCCGCGCAGATATCGAAGAAGCCCTCGACCTTCTCGTTGACCCCGCCGATGGCCTGGATCTCCCCGTGCTGATTCACGGAGCCGGTTACCGCCATGGACTGCTTCAAAGGAGCATTGGCCAGCACGGAAAGGAGCGCGCATAGCTCGGCCGCGGAAGCGGAATCGCCCTCGACCTCGCCGTAGGACTGCTCGAAGGCGATACTCGCGGCCAGCGACAGCGATCGGTTGGCGGCGTAGCGGGCGCCGAGGAAGTGGGTCAGGATCATCACGCCCTTGGAGTGAATCGGTCCTCCCAGCTCGGTCTCGCGCTCGATATCGATGACCTGACCGTCCCCAAGCCGGGCCGTAGCGGTTATCCGGTGGGGGCGGCCGAAGGCGAACCGGCCCAGCTGGAGGACAGCCAGGCCGTTGACCTGGCCCACCGTTTCGCCCTCGGTGTCGATGAGAACGATGTCGCGCTGGATGAGCTCCTGGGAGCGCTCGCGGATCCGATCGCTGCGGTGGACCTGTTGGTCGATGGCGGTCTGTACGTCCCTGGCCTCCACGCGCTCGCGTCCGGCTTCTCCGGCCCAGAAGCTCGCCTCCCGCAGAAGGTCGGCTAGCTCCCCGGCGTGGAGGGTGAGGCGCTCGCTGTCCTCGGCCAGCCGGGAGCCGTGCTCGATGACCCGTGCCACGGCCTCCCGGTGCATGGGACGCAGGCCTTCCCGGTCGGCCAGTGTGCCGATGAGGCGGGCGTAGAGCTGATGGTTCTCCTCCCCCCGAGGAAGGTCTTCCTCGAAATCCGCCTGGACCTTGAATAGCTCCCGGAAGTCCGGGTCGTACTCGGCCAGGAGGTAGTAAAGGAAGCGGTCACCCAGGAGCACCACCTTGAGATCCAGGGGCACCGGCTCGGGCTCCAGGGAGACCGTGGACAGGAAGCTGTACACCTGCTCCAGGGATTCGATCTGCACTTCCCCCGAGGAGAGGGCCCGTTTCAGGCTCTCCCAGGCGAAGGGCTGCATCAGGACCTTGCGGACATCCAGCAGCAGATAGCCACCGTTGGCCCGGTGCAGGGCCCCCTCCCGGATCAGGTGGAAGTCCGTCAGAAGGGCACCCTGCTGGGCCCGGTGCTCGATCCGGCCGATCAGGTGCTGATGGGTAGGCAGGTCGGCGTAGACCACCGGTGCGCCCTCGGTTTCGGCGTTGTCCACCAGCAGGTTGGCCTGATATCGGCGCAGGATCCCTTCGTAGGCCTCTTCCCCGGCGGAGGGACTCTCGCCGCTCTGGGCGGCCCGGAATTGGTCCACATGGTCGAGCACGTCCTGCTGGATGGCCTCCAGGTGGGCTTGGACGCCGTCGTGCTTGGGGTAGCGCTCTTTGAGCCCTTTGATCAGGTGCCCCACCGCCAGATCCACCATCTCCTTGTTGAGCTCCTGGAGCTTCTCCTGGCTCTCCTTGCGCCATCTCGGGATCTGGCGCAGGACCCATTGGAGCTTTTCCTGGAGCTCGGAGATCTCCTGCTCGACTTGGTGGCGCTCGTCCTCGGGGAGCTTCTGGAATTCCTCCGGTCCGAGGACCTCCCCCTCCCGGATTGGGGCGAAGGTGAACCCGGAGGGGGTCTGCATTAGGGAGATGCCCTTGGACTCGGCCTCCTGCTTGATCTCCTGGAAGGCCTCCTCCTGGCGCTGGTTGAATTCCTGCTGGAGCTCGTGGACCCGGCTTTGGTACTCATCGCTGTCGAAGGTGGCCGGAATGGCGCTACGCAGCTCCTCGCTGAGGGTTTCCAGGTCGTGTCGGAGCTGGCTCCCCCACCCGGCTGGCAGCCTCAGGAGCTTGGGCTTGAAGGGCTCCTGGAAGTTGTGGATGTAGCACCAATCCGGTGGCGTTGGCTGGGAGGGGGCCCGCTCCTCCAGGTAGCGCCGCACCAAGGCGTGCTTGCCAGCGCCGTTGGGGCCGAGGACGAAAAGGTTGAACCCGGAGCTGCGGATCCCCGTGCCGAAATGAAGGGCGTCGAGGGCGCGCTCCTGGCCCAGGGTCTCTTCCAGGCGCTCCACCTCGTCCGTGGTCTCGAAGGGAAGGCTCTGGGGATCGCACGGTGTGTAAAGCGCCTGCGGGGATAACGGCTGGGTCATGGCCTCTCTCGCTGGTCGGACAGACGGGTCGCAGGCTAGCTGGATGAGCTTCCGCTTAAAGGCCAGAATAAGCCCCCTGATGGGGTCGAGGGAACGAGCGAGGGCTTACCCCCGACACCGCGGCTTGGACTCTGGGCCGCCGGTGACATCCTGACCGATTCTACTGAGACGCCATGGCATCTTCCCCCCTCCAGGACGTACTTGTCCTATTGGGCCTTTCGGTCCTGACCGTCGCCGTTCTGCGGCGGATCCACATGCCCCCCATCCTCGGCTACCTGTTCGTCGGGATCCTGGCGGGTCCCCACGGCCTGGGGCTCATCCACGACACCGAGGCGATCCACCTGTTGGGCGAGATCGGGGTGGTGTTCCTGCTGTTCACCATCGGCCTCGATTTCTCGCTGCCGCAGTTCCTCGCCATGCGCGGCAAGGTCCTCGGTTTGGGGGGCGTCCAGGTGGCCTTGGTTACAGCGGCGGGGACCGGAGTAGCCGCGCTGCACGGTCTTCCCTGGGCCTCCGGCGTCATCTTCGGCGGGATCCTGGCCCTCTCCTCGACAGCGATGGTGGTCAAGCAGCTCGTCGACCAGGTGGAGCTGCAGTCGCGCCACGGACGCAACGCCCTTGGCATCCTCCTGTTCCAGGACATCGCGGTGGTCCCCTTCCTGGTCCTCATCCCACTCCTGGCCGGGGGGGAGGAGCAGGCCATGGTCCTGCCCATCCTGGCGGCGCTGGCCAAGGGAGCCGCCGCCTTCGGCGCCATGTTCGCCTTGGGCCATTGGGTCCTGCGTCCACTGTTCGGCGAGGTGGCCAGGGCTCGCTCCCCCGAGCTGTTTACCCTGTCGGCCCTGTTGGTAGCCCTTGCCGCCGCCTGGGTCACCCAGCAGATGGGCCTTTCCCTTGCCCTGGGCGCCTTCCTGGCCGGCCTCATGCTGGGGGAGACCGAATACCGCCACCAGATCGAGGCCGATATTCGGCCCTTCCAGGACATCCTGCTGGGATTGTTCTTCATCACCATCGGCATGCGCCTGGATGTCTTCCAGCTACCCGACCTGTGGGGTTGGGTGCTGGAGCTGGTGGCCCTGCTGGTGATTGGCAAGGGTGTCCTGATTACCGTTATCGCCCGCCTAGGTGGGCACGAGCCGGGAGTCGCCCTGCGCACCGGGCTGGTGCTCGCCCAGGGGGGGGAGTTCGGCTTTGCCCTTATGGCCCTCGCGCTGAGCAACGGGCTGTTCGGTGCCGAGACTAGCCAAGCCCTGATCACCTCGGTGCTGCTGTCCATGGTCCTGACCCCGTTCCTGATCCGGTACAACGGGGCCCTGACCAAGTGGCTACTTGCCGGGAGCTATCTGCGACCGCGGATCACTCGGGAAGAGGAGTTGGCGGAGGCGGCCCAGCCCTTGGCCGGCCATACCATCATCGCCGGCTTCGGGCGAGTCGGTCAGCACCTGGTCAAGTTCCTGCGCGACGAGAATCTGGATTACGTGGTGCTTGACCTGGATCCGCTGCGCATCCGGGAGGCTCGCGATGCCGGCGAGCGGGTATTCTTCGGCGATGCTACCCATTTGGGGATGCTGGAGGCGGCCGGATTGGACCGGGCCCGGGCCCTGGTGATTACCTTCGACAGCTACCCGGCCACCATGCGCATCCTGTCCCGGGTGCGGGAGCGCAGCTCGGACATCCGGATTCTGGTTCGCACGCGGGATGACACGAACATGGAGGACTTCTACCGGGCCGGCGCCACCGAAGTCCTTCCCGAGTCCCTGGAAGCCAGCCTGATGTTGGCCACGGACCTCCTGTTGTCCCTGGATGTTCCCACCGAGGAGGTCATGCGCCTATTGGAGAACGCCCGGAGCACGGGCTATAGCCGGCTCCGGGGCGTTTTCGCCAGTACCGAGTCCCAGGAGCTGACCAAGGCCAGCGGGCCGCGGCTGCACACCGTGGTTCTGCCGGAAGAGGCCTATGGGGTCGGCAAGCGGCTAGCGGAGCTCGGCCTGGACGGCGCCGATGTCGAGGTCCTGGCTGTACGGCGAGGCGGGATCCGGGGGGAGGACCCTTCCCCCGAGCTGGAGCTTCGATCGGGGGACGCCCTGGTCCTCAGGGGATCGCCCGAGCAGCTGGAATGGGCGGAGAAGCGCATTCGAAGCGGTTGAAGGGAGAGACGGCGACCATGGAGCAGTCCTTGGCGGGACGGCGTATTGCGCTGCCGGAGAGCCGGGAGCTGGACGTGCTGGCTCGCTTGGTGGAGTCGCGGGGTGCCCGAGCCCTCCGCTGTCCCTTGGTGAGTATCCGGGACAATCCCGACCAAGGCCCTGTGCAAGCCTGGGTGAACCGGCTGATCGCCGGACAGATGGATCACCTGATCCTGTACACCGGGGAGGGGCTCCGGCGCCTGCTTCCCGTTGCCGAGGGCTTGGGAGTTCGGGGGGCCCTCGTTGAGGCTCTTGGGGACGTCCCCGTCACCGCCCGCGGACCTAAGCCCACCCGAGAGCTGCGCCAGCTCGGGCTGCAGCCGGATTACGTTCCCGAAGAGGCTACCACCGAGGGGATCAAGGCCTGTCTGGCGGATCTGGATCTGGCCGGAGAGCGGGTCGGGGTCCAGCTCTACGGCACCGAGCCCAATGAGGCCTTGATGGGCTTTCTCCGGAATGCGGGGGCCTTTCCGGATCCGGTGGCTCCCTACGTTTACGCCTCCGATGCCGAGACGGACCGGGTTCGGGGGTTGATCGACAGCCTGGAGGCTGGGGAGGTGGACGCCATTGCCTTTACCAGTCGGCAGCAGGTGGAGCGCCTGTTTCGAGTGGGCCGCCAGGGGGCCGGGGAGGAAGCGCTGCGGGCGGCGCTCGCCCGGGTGCTTGTGGCCTCGGTGGGTCCGGTGGTGGCCGAAGCCTTGAGGGAGAGGGGGGCGGCTGCGGACGTCGATGCGGGCGCCAGCTATTTCATGAAGCCCCTGGTGCGTGCCATCGAGCAGCGGTTGGGTCCCGCTTAGGGCACCGATCGCTTCCTATGGGCTGGGGGGCCGTTTCCCCGTCGCCTTTTGCCGGGCCCGGCCATGATCGAACGGCGCAGGTCCGTCTCGGGGGCCCGATCGATCAGACGCAGCTCCTGGCCTTGAGCCCACAGCCCCAACCTGGCGTAAACCCGAGTGAGATCCGGGAACGCGGTAGCGGGGGCGTAGCGCTGCCCCAGCTCGGTGAATACCGGGCGGTCGGCGAGGCTATCGAGGCGCCGGAGGAGCTCGTCGGGGTCCCAGCGTCGGCGGCTCGGGAGGCAGCACCGAGCCAGGCCTTCCAGGACGGTGTCTAGGGAGCGGGTCCCGTCCTCCTCGGCCCGCAGTTGCCAATCGGCACGGAGGAATAGGGCGGCTCCGCTCCAGTAGACCCGCATGTAGTCGGGATGGCCCTCCATGGCCTGTGCCACCTGCGCTAGCGTTTGGTCGGGATCGGTGTTCCGGCGCCCCCGCCGGAACCCCCGGTGTAGCTTGCGCCAGGCCTGTTCCGCCGTGAGCTGCCCCGAGCGGGCCCGGATCACGTTCTGGTAGTAGCTTGCCAGACCTTCGTAGAGCCAGGGGGCATCGTAATCGGTAGCGGGATGCAGTAGGTGGCTCAGCTCGTGGGCCAGGGTCCAATCGCTACGGAATTCCGATAGGGGCCGGCGCTGATCGATGTAGAGATGGACGGCCTCTCCGCCGCCCCGCTGCACCTCGCCCCAGGGCACGGGCTCCCCCCCGCGGGCCACCGGCACCACAAGGATATGGGCCCGGGGGACAGGGAACCGGCCATAGACCCGGGTAAGCGCTTGCGCGCCCTCCCGGATCCAATCCAGGAGTCCGGGGCGATCCACCTCCGGGCTGCCCCGAAGCATGCTGACCCGAATCCGGGCCCCGCCCACCTCCAGTACCCTTTCCGGGAAGCGGCCGATGGCCACCCGGGTGGGCCAACGGTAGGGCCGCTGGCCCAGGCGATAAGTGGTGCCTTCCGACCCGGCGGTGGGCCAGGGTCCGGCGGCGCGAACGCCCGCGGGAAGCCGGAAGGTGAGATCCAGGTCCTGACGCCGGCCTCTCCGATATGGGAACCAGAGCCACTGGCGGGGCGAGGCCACCAGGCCGCCCGGGACCTGCTGGACCTCGGCGTGGAGGCTCCTCCGTGCCGCCGCCGCAAGATCCACCGAGTAGGCCAGGCACTCGACCTCGTCAGGGACCCGGATGCGGCGCTGCCCCGTTTGGGGGGAAGGAAGGGGGCCTCCGCCGGCGACCACTCGCAGACCCGCCATGTCCTTCGGGATCCGATGGGAGTGGGCCACGAGGACCCCCGGAGCGGGTTCTGTAAAGCAGGCCCGTACCTGGAGCCGGTTTAGGTCTTTGGCCACGGTAACCGTGTATCGGTGTCGCCCATCGGCGGCACTCGCACGCCCCGATAAGGCCAGGGCCACCAGGGCCGGGATGGCTCCCAGCCGTATGCGGCGCCAGCCTGCCATGGGCCCTCCTTCGAAACGGACCCGTTGCGGGGGCGATCGCGAGCCCCCGCGCCCCGCGATGGGTGGCTAAAGGGTGGCGATCCCATCCGAGCCTTGCCCGCTCGCCCGGTTGAAGGCGGCCTCGGCCCGCTGGATGACGCCATTGAGGGTGTCCCCAGGACGGAGGATCGCCACCCCGATACGGACCGGGCGGTGCCCGCTGTGGGGGAAGAGGCGCTCCCTCAGGGTCGCCTGGAGCTTTTCGGCGAGGAGCCCGCCTTCCTCTGCAAAGGTTTCCGGGGCCAGGAGGGCAAGGCAGGCTCCCGGCCACGGGGCGAGGAGATCGGCTGCCCGGGACCTCTCGCCAACGACCCGGGCGACCTCGCGCAGCAGTCCCTCCCCGTGATGGTCCGGCGATCCCTCGCCGGACGCGTGTAAGCCATCTAAGGCTAGGAGGAGGAAGGAGGCCTCCCCGCCGTATCGGCGCAGGCGCTGGAGCTCCGCTTCTAGATGCCGGCAGAGGTGTAAGCGGGTCAGGGCCCCGGTCAGGGGGTCGGCGGCGGCACGACGCTCGAAGCCCTCCTCGGGCTTGAGGCCGAGCTCCGGCGGAGGCGAAAGGTCGCGGATTACTGCGAAGAAATGGGTTACGCGACCGTTATCATCCCGGATGGGAGAGACCGTGCAGGCCATGAGGAAGAGCGAGCCGTCGCGGCGGCGAATCCGGGTATGGCCGTTGAAGGACCGGCCCTGCTGTAGCTGGCGCCTCAAGCCTGCCAGGAATGCTAGATCGGGGCCTTGAGGTTGGAAGAGATCGATCCGCCGTCCGATCAGCTCTGCCCGTGAGTAGCCCGTAAGCTCGGCGAGACCGGGATTGGCGTAGAGGATCTTTGGAGCGGATTCCCCCAGCTCAGGATCGGTGACGAGACAGGCGATCCCGGCCTGCTCCAGGCTGGACGCCAGGGTCCCGGGATCGACGGCAAGGCGCTCGGCCATGGGTCTCCATCGGAAAAAGCCTAGGGCCCCCTCCGATCCTTGCAGATCGCCCCCATAATGGGAAGACTGCCCGTTCGCCCTGTTCTTACCGACCCCAAAGGTGGTACGGGGTAGGGGAAGCCCTTTCCCGGGAGGAGGTAACCGCGTGACTCCGCTTGCTCGCCTTGTTGGGCCCCGCTGGTTGATTGGCGCCCTTGTGGTGGCCCTGGCGGTGGTGGCCTGCCGGACCGTTCCCGAGACCGGGCGCAGGGCCCTATCCTTGCTCCCCGAGTCCCAGCTGCGGGCGATGGGCGCAGACGCCTTTCAGCAAATCAAGCAACAAGAGGAGCTGTCCGATGACCCGGAAGCCCGGCGTCGGGTGGAGCAGGTGGGGACCCGAATCGCTCGCGTGACCGAATCCGCCACGGGGGTCCCGGCGGAGCAGTGGGAATTCGCTACCTTCGCCGGCGAGCAGAAGAACGCCTTTGCCTTGCCAGGGGGACGGGTCGGGTTCTTCGAGGGGATCCTCGAGGTCGCGGAGACCGACGACGAGCTGGCCACCGTTATGGGCCACGAGGTGGCCCACGTGGCCGCCCGCCACGGCTCGGAACGGATGTCGCAGGCGCTGATGGTTTCCCTGGGCGGTATTGGCCTAAGCGTGGCCCTGCGCGATAAGCCGGCCCAGACGCAGCAGCTGTTCCTTGCCGCTTATGGGCTGGGTGCCCAGGTAGGCTACATGCTGCCCAATAGCCGCCAGCACGAGCTGGAAGCCGACCAGATCGGGCTGCTCTATATGGCCCGAGCGGGCTACGACCCCCGGGCCTCGGTGGACTTCTGGGAGGGGATGGCCGCCAGCAGCGAGGGAGGCCAGCCCCCCACGTTCCTTTCCACTCACCCCAATCACGGCCAGCGCATCGATCGGCTCCAGGAGTATATGCCCCGGGCCATGGAGGAATACCGCCGAAGCCGGGCGAGCCGCGGCAGCGAGGACGCGGTGGCGAGACGCTGATCCCGGGAGTGGGCCGGCTTCAGGGGGAGGTCGGACCGGATTACAGGATCCGGCAAACATGCGAGGATCCGGCAAAAGCACTGCCGTCGGCGTTCGGCGGCGGGACCCAATCGGGCCGGGAGGTCCGTGCCTTAGCGAGAAGGGGAGTTCGTTGTGGCAACCGTCGAGCTGACGAAGGAAAACTTCGAGGAGATCGTGGTCAACAACGACCTGGTCTTTGTGGATTTCTGGGCCTCCTGGTGCCAGCCCTGCAAGACCTTCGAGCCCATCTACGAGGAGGTCTCGGAGGAATATCCGGAGATCGTTTTCGGCAAGGTCAACACCGAGGAGGACCAGGAGCTTGCCGCGCACTTCGGCATCCGCTCCATCCCCACCCTCATGCTCTTCCGGGAGCAGATCATCGTCTTCCAGGAGTCCGGAGTCCTGCCCCGGGAGGGGCTGGAGAGCGTCATTCAGCAGGCGCGGGACCTGGATATGGATCAGGTCCGCAAGGACATCGAGCAGGAAGGCAGCGTAGACAGCGGCTCGGAAGGAGACGCGGGGAAGGCCTAGCCTGTGCCCGCCGAGGGACTTCAGTCCCCGCGCAGCTCCCGCTTGCGCTCGGCGTTGAAGTCCAGCATCCGCTTGAGGGGGGTCCACGCGGCCCGGGCCACCTCCCGATCCACCTGGATCTCGTTGGCCCCCGTTTCCAGGGCGCTGATCAGATTGGTGACGCCGTTCATGGCCATCCAGGGGCAGTGGCCGCAACTCTTGCAGGTGGCGCTGACGCCGGCGCTGGGGGCTTCCAGGAAACGGGCCTCCGGTGCCACCTCCTGCATCTTGTGGAAGATCCCGCGGTCCGTGGCCACGATGTAGGTTTCCGCTTCCAGATCCTTCACCGCCTGGATGAGCTGGGTAGTGGATCCCACCACGTCCGCCTGCTGGATGACCGGCTCCGGGGACTCCGGATGGACCAGGACGCGGGCCTCGGGGTGCTCGCCCATCAGCTCCTGGAGCTCCTCGCCCTTGAAGCGGTCGTGGACCACGCAGGAGCCGGGCCAGTTGAGGATGTCTGCCCCCGTCTCGCGCTCGATGTAGTGGCCGAGGTGGCGATCGGGGGCGAACAGGATCTTTTCGCCGCGCGCGTGGAGGTGGCGGACCAAGTCCACCGCGATGGAGGAGGTCACCACCCAGTCGGAACGGGCCTTCACCGCCGCCGAGGTGTTGGCGTAGACCACGACGGTTCGATCGGGGTGCTCTTCGCAGAAGGCGGCGAATTGGTCCGGGGGACAGCCCAGGTCGAGGGAGCATTCGGCTTCCAGGCTGGGCATCAGGACCTGCTTCTCGGGGTTCAGGATCTTGGCGGTCTCCCCCATGAACCGGACCCCCGCCACCACCAGGGTCGATGCGGGATGCTCGTGACCGAAGCGGGCCATCTCCAGGGAGTCGGCGACCGTCCCTCCGGTGGCATCGGCCAGCTCCTGAAGATCTCCCGAGGTGTAATAATGGGCCACCAGAACGGCATCCTTCTCCCGCAGCAGGGCCTCGGCTCGCTCCAACAGGGCCTCGCGCTCCTCGGGCCCCATTGCCTGTTCCTGTTCCTCGATGCTGGGGCCCTCCGGGAGCTGGTCCTCGTCGACCTGTGCGATGGGGATGGTGGCGTCCATGGGTCCGCTCCTCTGCCCGAAGGCGATGACGGCGGGAGAGTCGGTCCGGGCCGGTTGCCCGCAGCCCTTGCCTTCCGCCGGGGCCAGTCTACTTGTCCGGTTAGACCGGAGGAAAGGTGCGAATTTCCTGGGGGGTCGGAGGCCGCATGGGCAAGCTGATCGACGGGGTGTGGCAAAAGCAGTCTTTCTCTCCGGAGGTTCGGGAAGGCCGTTTCGTCCGACCCGAGAGCCCGTTCCGCGACTGGGTGACTCGGGACGGTTCCAGTGGCTTCCCGGCGGAGGCCGGGCGCTACCACCTCTACTTGGCCCTTGCCTGTCCATGGGCCCATCGCGCCCTCCTCTTCCGCCAGCTCAAGGGGCTGGAGGAGGCCATTACCGTTTCCGTGGTGGACCCCATCATGACCGACGAAGGCTGGCACTTCTCCGAGGAGCCCGGCTGCATACCTGACACTGTCAACGGCTGTCGGTACCTGCGGGGGGTCTACCTCAAGGCGGATCCTCATTACACCGGACGGGTAACCACGCCGCTGCTGTGGGACAAGGTGGCGGGAACGGCGGTCAGCAACGAGTCGGCCGACATCATCCGCATGCTCAATTCCGAATTCGACAAGATCGCCGAGTCCGCCCTCGACTTCTATCCCCCGGAGCACCGGGAGGCGATCGACGAGGTCAACGGCTGGGTCTATTCGGACGTTAACAACGGGGTCTATAAGGCCGGGTTCGCGCAGACCCAGGACGCCTACGAGGAGGGCTATGACGCCTTGTTCCGTGCCCTGGATGCCATCGAGGAGCGACTCGGGCGGCATCGATACCTGGTGGGCAACCGCTTGACAGAGGCCGACTGGCGCCTGTTCACCACCCTAGTGCGGTTTGACCCCGTTTACTACAGCCACTTCAAGTGCAATCGCCAGCGCTTGATCGATTTCCCCAATCTCTCCGGCTACTTGCGCGAGCTCTATCAGGTGCCGGGAGTGGCCGATACGGTGGGCTTCGATCACATCAAGCGCCACTATTACGGCAGCCATCCGGGCCTGAACCCCACCGGTATCGTCCCCAAGGGACCGGTGATCGACTATGAGTTCTCCCACGATCGGGATCGCTTCCCTGCCGAAGGGCCCTTGCCCGGAATCGAGGGCTAGCTTCAAGAGGGAAGGCCAACGGTCCTACAGCAGCAAAGGAGCTGGCATGTCGGCGCCCAGAGGCATCGTCACTGCGGCAATGGCCGTCCTTCTGGCATGGGGCCCGGCCTGGGGGGAAGCGCCGGAGGAGGGTCCATCGGAAGAGGATCCTACCTCCGGAGAAGGCGGGATCGGCAAGGAGATTGGGGATCTGGGGCGGGCGATCCGTGAGTCCATGGAGGAAAAGGGCGAGTACGTCCGGGATAACCTGGGTCAGTGGAGCGAAGAGGGCAGCACCTGGGCCGCCGATCGGGCCCTTCAGGCCCGGGTGAAGACGGCGCTGGCCGGAGTTCTGGGGGTGGGCAGCGTCGCCAGTATCAATGTCGACGTGGAGTCCGGGGTGGTTACCCTGAAGGGTGAGCTGGAGACCTGGGAGCGGGTGGCCCGGGCGGTCCGGACGACCAACCAGATCGGGGAGGTGCGGCGGGTGGTCTCCCGACTCCAGGTCCCGGATACGGCCCGAAAGGGGAGCCACGCCCTGGCTCGCCCCTCGAAACCGATGGGGTAGTGAATCCGGGACTGAAGCTAGCGGGGAGGCAGAGCCTAAAGCAGCCCGGGGGTGGCCATCTACCACCCCCGGGCTTTCCTTGTCACGGCGCAGGTGCCTAGCGTTTGCCGAATGTCTGCGCGACGTCGACCGCCAGGATGGTCAGGCCGGCAGCGCCGATGATGGCCGGAACGATGTAGACATCCCCGTAGGAAACGACATCCCACCAGGCCCCGATGACTGGCTCCGAGACCCAGGCTCCGACATAGGCAATCACGACCTTGGACAAAAACGATCCGGCGCCGGAAACGGCGTAGTAGCCGAAGCCGTAATGGATGATGGCCGCGACAATTACCGCAATAATCAGGAAAGCTAGGAATTCGCCGAAAACCATGAACATGGCGACACCCCTTCTTTCTTTTGGGTGGTTCCGATGGGGTTACGGACACGAGCTGTCTCCGTGAAGCATCCGTAGCCTCGTCTTGGGCAAAGTAAAATCCCCTTGCCAGGGAGTCAATCCCGGATGTATCGGAAGACAGTGGTGAAAGTGCTGGCATGAGGAGCTTGAAAGGGGGGTATAAGGGAGGCTGAGGGATCGGTCTCCCGGGGATTATCGCGCGGTGAGTGGTCAGACTTGGCGAGCCTGCTCGGCTGCATTTCCGATATAGGTGGCGGGTGTCAGCGCCTTGAGCCGGTCCAGCTCGACCTGGGGCAGGGGCAGGGTGTCGATGAATTCCGCCAGTCGCTCGGCATCGACCCCTTGTCCCCGGGTCAGGCCCTTGAGCCGCTCGTAGGGCTGGTCCACTCCGTGGCGGCGCATGACGGTCTGGATCGCCTCGGCGAGGACTTCCCACGCCCCTTCCAGGTCCTCCGTTAGGCGCTGCCGGTTCAGCTCGAGCTTGTCGAGACCGGGGGCGGCTGCCCGATAGGCGAGCAGGGAGTGCCCCAGGGCTGTGCCGATGTTGCGCTGTGCGGTGGAGTCGGTGAGGTCGCGCTGGAAGCGAGACACGGGCAACGAGGCGGCCAGATGGTCCAAGCCGGCGTTGGCCAATCCCAGGTTGCCCTCCGCGTTCTCGAAGTCTATGGGGTTTACCTTATGGGGCATGGTGGAGCTTCCCACCTCGCCTTCCGCCAAGGCTTGCCGGAAGTATCCGAAGCTGATGTAGCCCCACAGGTCCCGGCACATGTCCAAAACAATGGTATTGAGCCGGCTCATCGCGCCGAACAGCTCGGCCAGGTAGTCGTGGGGCTCGATCTGAGTGGTGTGGGCGCTCCATTCCAGTCCCAGGCCTTCCACGAAGCGCCGGCTGAGCCCCGGCCAGTCCACCTCCGGATAGGCCGCCAAGTGGGCGTTGAAGCTCCCGGTCGCCCCATTGCACTTGCCACGAATCGGACACGCGGACAGGGTTTGTCGCGCTTGGGTCAACCGGTGCGCGAACACCGCCATTTCCTTGCCTACGGTGGTGGGGGTGGCGGCCTGGCCGTGGGTGCGGGCGAGCATCGGCTCCTCGGCCCACTCGTGGGCCCGGTCCCGGAGCCGTTTCAGGAGCTGGTCCACGGCGGGCAAAAGGACGGTTTCCCGGGCCTCCTTGAGCGCGAGGGCGTAGGCCAGGTTGTTGATGTCCTCGGAGGTACAGGCGAAGTGGCAGTGCTCGGTGACGGGGCCCAGCTCGGGATGCTCCCCGAGGCGCTCCTTCAGGAAGTATTCCACCGCCTTGACGTCGTGGTTGGTCTCCGCCTCGATGGCCTTGACCCGCTTGGCATCGGCCAGCGAGAAGCTCCCGCCCAGATCGTCCAGAAAGGCCTGCGCGTCCGTCGAAAGGGGTGGCAGACCGGTAACCCCGGGATCTTCGGCCAGCGCCCGGAACCAGGTGATCTCGACCCGGACGCGGTTGCGGATGATCCCGAGCTCGCTGAAGTGCGGAGCCAGGTCCGATACCTTGTCGGCATAGCGTCCGTCCAGCGGGGACAGGGCTGTTAGGGGGTCGGTCTCCATGGCTCCACCTCGTTCGCGGGCGCGGTCGTGTTACCTTACCATGCCGCTTTCGCCGGGCTCAGCGCCCCGGACGCTTGGAGCCGTCCTTCCTTCTAGTGGGTCGGAAAGGGACCCGGCGCCAAAGGGGAATCCATGGACGCGATCAACGCCTTCCTGGAATCCGTGAGCGGGGCCCTGTGGACGCCCGTATTGCTAATCCTGCTGTTGGGCACGGGGCTGTACCTGACCCTCGGCCTGCGGCTGCTGCCCATCCGCAAGCTGGGTTACGGCTTCCGCATGCTCTGGCGCGGACGCCGGTCCGGGGAACAGAAGGGGGAGGGCGAGATCACCCCCTTCGCTGCCCTCATGACCTCCATGTCCGCAACCATCGGAACCGGCAATATCGCCGGGGTGGGGACGGCCATCTACCTGGGCGGGCCCGGAGCCGTGCTCTGGATGTGGGTCACCGCCCTGGTGGGCATGGCGACCAAGTACGCCGAGGCGGTATTGGCGGTGCGATACCGGGAGGTGGACACGCGCGGCATGCACGTGGGCGGACCCATGTACTACATCCGCCACGGGCTGGGGGAGCGCTGGCGCTGGCTGGGGGGGACCTTCGCGGTTCTGGCGGTGATCGCCGCCTTTGGTATCGGCAACACTGTGCAGTCCAACTCGGTGGCGGATTCCCTGGACACTGCCCTGGGGGTCCCGGGCTGGGTCACGGGCCTGGTGATGGCCGTGCTGGTTTTCAGCGTCATCCTCGGCGGCATCCGCCGCATCGCGCGGGTCGCGGAGACCTTGGTCCCGATCATGGGGATCATCTACGTGGCCGGGGCCCTCATCATCCTGGCGGCGAACTATGCGGAGATCCCTCAAGGGGTGGCGCGTATCTTCACCGACGCCTTCTCCGGGACGGCCGCGGCGGGCGGCTTCGCTGGAGCAGGAGTGATCGCCGCCATCCAGTTCGGTGTCGCCCGCGGTCTGTTCTCCAACGAGGCGGGGCTGGGCTCGGCCCCCATCGCCCACGCCGCGGCCCGCACGGACCGGCCGGTTCGCCAGGGGGTGGTGGGCATGCTCGGCACCTTCATCGATACCATCATCGTCTGCACCATGACCGCCCTGGTGATCGTTACCACCGGGGCCTGGACCAGTGGCGAGAACGGAGCCGGGCTGACCACCTTGGCCTTCAGCCAAGGCCTTCCGGGCCCGGGGGATTTCGTGGTGGCCTTCGGTCTGGTCATATTCGCCTTTTCCACTACCCTGACCTGGGCCTACTACGCCGAGCGCTGCATGGAATACCTCATCGGCGTTCGAGGCTTCTTGGTGTTCCGGTTGCTTTGGGTGGTGGCGGTCTTCGTCGGAGCGGTGGCCAGCCTGCGCCTCATCTGGAGCCTCGCCGATGTCACCATGGCCTTGATGGCCATCCCCAACCTGGTTGCGCTGCTTTTGCTGTCGCCGGTGGTCTTCCGGATCAGCCGGGATTACTTCGCTCGCAGCCCGACCTAGCCCGATCCTTGGGAGCCTAAGGAGGAGCCCCCGTAATGGCCGTCTTGGAGGAAGCCACAACCCCCTTTACCGACCAGCGCCCTGGAACCTCGGGGCTGCGCAAGACGGTCGCCCAGTTCTCCCAGCCGGGGTATCTGGAGAACTTCGTCCAGGCCATTTTCGACGCGGTGCCCGAGCTGCACGGTGGCACCCTGGTGCTGGGCGGAGACGGGCGGTACTACAGCGATCCCGCCCTGCGAACGATTTTGGCCATGGCCTCGGCCAGTGGGGTGGGGCGCGTGCTGGTGGGGCGTCGGGGCTTGCTCTCCACACCGGCCTGCTCGGCGATCATCCGGCGCCGTCAAGCGGTGGCGGGCATCCTCCTTACGGCCAGTCACAATCCCGGCGGGCCCCAGGGCGATTTCGGGGTCAAGCTCAACACCGGCAACGGCGGACCTGCCCCGGAGGGGGTCACCGAGGCGGTCTACGCCCGTTCCCGCGAGCTGGAGCGCTACCGCATCGTGGCGGAAGGTGGAGAGGTCGACCTGGAGCGCGAGCACGAGACCCAGATCGCTGGGATGCCGGTGGCGGTCATCGATCCCGTCGCCGACTACAAGGCCCTGATGAACGAGCTCTTCGACTTCGACGCCCTGCGGGGGCTGTTCGCCTCCGGCCGGTTCTCCATGGTGTTCGATGCCATGCACGCGGTCACCGGTCCCTACGCCAAGGCGCTCTTGGAGGACGAGCTGGGGGCGCCGCCCGGTACCGTGATCAACGGGGAGCCCCGCCCCGACTTCGGGGGCGGCCATCCCGATCCCAACCCCACCCGCGCCGTCGATCTCATGGCCCGCATGGAGGCCGACGACGGCCCGGATTTCGGGGCCGCCTCCGACGGCGACGGCGATCGCAACATGATCGTCGGCCGGCGGTTCTTCGTGAGCCCCCCCGATTCCCTTGCTGTGCTCGCCGATCACCTGGACCGGATCCCGGGCTACCGCGGTCGGGTAATGGGCGTGGCGCGGTCCATGCCCACCTCCCGCGCGGTGGACCGGGTGGCCCGGGCCCACGGCTACGAGGCCTTCGAGACCCCTACCGGTTGGAAGTTCTTCGGTAACCTTCTCGACGCCGGGCGCATCCAGCTCTGCGGCGAGGAATCCTTCGGGACGTCCAGCGATCACGTCCGGGAAAAGGACGGCCTGTGGGCCGTCCTTGCTTGGCTCTCCATCCTCGCCGAGCGCCGGATCTCGGTGGAGGCCGTGGTCCGGGACCACTGGGCGCGCTTCGGACGGGACTTCTACACCCGCCACGACTACGAGGGGCTGACCCGGGAGCAGGGGGATCGGGTGATCCAGGGCCTGCGGGACAAGCTGGGCGAGCTCCCCGGAGCCCTGACCGGGCCGGGCCTGCGGGTGAGCGGCGCCGATGAGTTCGCCTATACCGACCCCATCGATGGCCACGCCATCGAGGGCCAGGGGATCCGGGTGACCCTGGAGGACGGCTCCCGGGTCGTCTACCGCCTGTCCGGCACGGGCACCCAGGGCGCCACCCTGCGGGTCTATCTGGAGCGGTGGCAGGGCGATGCCCTGCGCCATAACGACGAGCTGCAGGAGGTGCTCGGGGATCTGGCGCAAATCTCCCGGGAGATCGCCGAGGTCCAAGCCATCACCGGCATGGTGGCTCCTAGCCTGGTGGTGTAGGTACGAAGCGGGGGATGGGGATCGCGGATGGGGAGTCCGGGGCGAATCCTTCAAGCCATCTTGGTCCCCCCGTTGATGGGACTGATCGCCTTTGCCGTAATCTGGCTGGGCCCTTATCTGATCGGCTGGCGAAGCCTGCCTGATCCCGGTCCCCCCTTGGGAGCCCTGGTAGTGGCCTGGACCCTGCCCATCTATCCCTTGGTGGCGGTCCTGCACCTTCC
>JAHEOG010000096.1 GCA_018609925.1 Gammaproteobacteria bacterium | reverse complement strand
TAGCAGTGGCGGCCACCGCCGGCATTGCCCTGGCCGGAAACTTGGTCACTTTCTTCTTCTTTTACGAGCTGCTGACCCTGGCTACCTATCCGCTGGTGGTCCATCGCGAGACCGCCGAAGCCCGGCGCGCCGGGGCCACCTATCTGCGCTATACCCTGGCTGGCGGCGCGCTTTTGCTGCTGGGCATCGTCTGGCTGGAGGCGGCGGCCGGCCCCGTCGCCTTTACCCATGGTGGCGCTGTGGCCTCCGTCCCGGAGGTGGCAGCGCCTGTGGCAGTGGGGGCGTTTGGGCTGATGCTGGCGGGAGTGGGGGTCAAGGCGGCCATGGTTCCCCTGCACGGCTGGCTACCGCAGGCCATGGTAGCCCCAGCGCCGGTAAGCGCCCTGTTGCATGCGGTGGCAGTGGTCAAGGCCGGCGCCTTCGGCATTGTGCGGCTGATCTACTATGTTTACGGCGTCGGCCATGCCGCCGCCCTTGGGTTGCTCGATGTCCTCGCGGTAGCGGCTACCGCTACCATCTTTTGGGGATCCCTACGGGCACTGGCCCAGGATGACCTCAAGCGCCGCTTGGCCTACTCCACGGTGAGCCAGGTGGCCTATATCAGCCTCGGGGTAGCGGTGGCCGGGCCGCTGGCCACGATGGGTGGCATCGTCCACATCATCCACCAGGGGTTGATGAAGATCACCTTGTTCTTCGCCTCCGGCAACCTAGCCGAGACCCTGGAGGTTCACCGTATCAGCCGCATGGATGGCGTAGGCCAACGCATGCCGTTGACTATGGGGGCGTTCACATTGGCGGCGCTCGGCATGATTGGCGTGCCACCGCTGGCTGGCTTTGTAAGCAAATGGTATCTCGGTCTCGGTGCCCTTGAAGCGGACAGGCCCTGGGTGCTTGCAGTGCTTGCCGCCAGCAGCCTACTCAACGCCGCCTATTTCTTGCCTATCCTCCAGCGTGCTTGGTTCCAGCCAGCGGTGCCGACAGCATGGACGGATCACGGCTCGCCCGGCCGGCTAGAGACCCATTGGCTGCTTCTATTGCCGCCCCTGGTCACCGCTGCTGCGGCACTGGCGGTTGGGGTAGCGGCGGGCAGTCCGCTTAGCCCTCTAGCGTGGGCGGAGCGCGTAGCGGAGCGAGCCTACGCCCCATGAGCTCGAGCCCGCTGCTCTTTATACTGATCCCGGCGCTGCCGTTGCTTTGGGCGCTTCTAGGGCTTCTGCCAAGGGCACGTTGGCTGGCGGCAGCTGCTGGGGTGCTCCCTACATTGCCGGCGTTGGTAGCGGTGGTGGAGTTGCCCGAAGGCGCCCGGGTAACCACGTCCTGGCTGTTGCTAGGCACAGAGTGGCGCCTTGAAGGTCCGGCTCGGCCACTGCTAGCAGTGACCGCCTTGTTGTGGGCAGCGGCCAGCCTATTTGCCCGGGGCTATCTGGCGGGGGAGGCCAGACGCTGGCGCTTCGATGGATTCTTTTATCTGACCATGGCCGGTAGCTTAGGGCTGATCGTCGCCGGGGATGCTGTGGCTTTTTATACTCTGTTTGCGCTGATGAGCCTGGCTAGCTACGGTCTCGTGATCCATCGTGGAGATGCCAAAGCCCTGCATGCCGGGCGGGTCTACATCGCCCTGGCGATGGTGGGCGAGGTCCTGCTCCTGATGGGGCTGGTGGGCCTGGCCGGTGGTGCGGCAGCGATATGGTGGCCGGCGCTGGGACTCGGTCTGGCCATCAAGGCCGGGCTCCTGCCCATGCACATCTGGCTGCCACTGGCCCATCCGGTGGCGCCGGTGCCGGCAAGCGCTGTGCTTAGTGGGGCTATGGTCAAGGCCGGCTTGATCGGCTGGTTACGTTTCCCGCCACCCCCGGAGATTGCCGCTGTCTGGGGAGTAGTGCTGGCGGTACTAGGTGGAATGGGGGCTCTCTACGCCGGATTGGTGGGGCTCGCCCAAGACCGGCCCAAGGTGGTATTGGCCTATTCCACGGTAAGCCAGATGGGCGTAATGGCAGCGGCTCTAGGATTGGCCTGGAGTCTGTCGGAGGCAGCGACGCTGCCGGCGGTGGTAGTGGCCTATGCGGTTCATCACGCCTTGACCAAAGGGACCCTCTTTTTAGCCATCGGTTGGTTGGAGTGTGGCGGCGGTGTAGCGGCGCGCCTGGCGCTGTGGGCTGGAGCCCTGGCTATGGCTGGGGTGCCGGCTACGGGTGGCGCCGCCGCTAAGGCACTGCTCAAGGAGCCTCTAGGAGCGTTGCCGGTCGGATCCCAGGTGGCCTTGTCCTGGCTGACCGCCAGTTCCGTGGTCACGGTGTTGCTCATGGCGCGCCTTCTGGTGGTGCGCCCGAGCGGTAGCGGAAAGGGGGCACCGCCTTCCCTGGCCCTGGCTACTGGGGGCTTGGCGGTGCTTATGTTGGCGGTGCCTTGGGCCTGGTCGCCCTTGGCTGAGGGAACCATGAAGGCCTTGGTCTCGGTGATCAAGGATCCGGTATTCGCCCTGGAGCCGCTTGTGGCCGCCGCGCTGGCGGCGGCGGTGTTAATCCGCTGGTGGGCGACTCGGCCCTGGAGTCCGACTGTGCCGGTCGGTGACCTGATGGCTATACTGCCGGGGCTGCCGCCCCGGTGGATACCACCACCGTTCCGCTTCCGGCGATTTCGAGGGATGGTTCGGCAGGGGCTCGAGATGGTCTCGGGACACCTGCGATGGGCTGAGGCTGCCTTAGGCGCCTGGGGGGTGATGGGCCTGGTGCTTCTGATGGTGGCGGCGGTGCTGGGGACCCTCCTGAGTCAATGAAGGGGGAAGGCATTCCCGATCCAGGATCCTTCCCTGCTGGCGCGTCTGATCCAGGAGCTGGGGCTTTACCTCCGTGACAATACCCAGGCCTGGGAGCTGGCAAGCGATGGGACCTACCATCGCCTGCGGCCAGAGACCAGCGCGGAGGCTGTCTCCGCCTAGGCCATCTTGCTTGAGGGCCCGGCCGAGGAATCCTAAGCAGAATCGAAGGCAGTGCTTGCACCTTCCGGGGATACGGAGACAACGGTTTGAGCGCTGGCGAGGGAAGCCGACATCCGCAGCTGAGGTGCTAGGCCCATCCCAGGGTGAAATTGGCCGCCCCTAGGAAGGCGGCCTCTTGGGCCAAGTCGGCCCGGGTCAGGGGATGGTCTGCCAGCCACCCGGCCGGGAAGGTGAGGGTGAGGCGATTCGCTTGGGCCGTCAGCG
>JAHEOG010000095.1 GCA_018609925.1 Gammaproteobacteria bacterium | reverse complement strand
TCCTCGACTACGACGCCCTCGCCCACGATCCGCGCCACGGGCAGCACCTGGGCATCCTGCTGATCGAGCTGGGCGTGGGCATCACCGTGGCGGCGGTGATGGTGACCGTGTTCCTGGGCTTCGCCCGGTCGCCTTCCCGGGACCGGAGCCAGGGCGATCAAGGGGAGGACGGCTAAAGATGGCCTGGCTGGGGCTCTACAACTACTGGCTAGTCATCTTCCTGATGATGGCGGGCTTCTACGTGGTGATCGCCCACGGCAACATGGTCAAGAAGCTGATCGGGCTCAACGTCTTCCAGACCTCGGTATTCATCTTCTACATCACCATCGCGAAGGCCGATGGCGGGGCGCCTCCCATCCTGACCGAGGGTCTGACCCGCTACGCCAATCCCCTGCCCCACGTCCTGATCCTGACCGCCATTGTGGTGGGGATCGCCACCACCGCGGTTGGCCTGGCCCTCGTCGTGCGCATATGGGAGCGGTTCGGCACCGTCGAGGACGAACAGATCCCCGATTCCGACGATCCCGAATGAGCGCTCCCGGGACGGCTATCACGGCGGGCCGTAGGCCCACCGGCGCCCGGGGGGCGCCTTGACTGCGCACCTGCCCATCCTGCCCGTCATCCTGCCCCTGATCGCGGCGGCGCTCTGCCTTCTCCTGCCGTGGGCCCGCGCCGCCTGGCTCCTGGCCGGGGCCACCACCTGGGCCGTCTTCGCGCTGGCCGCCGCGCTCATCCACCGAGTCCTCGACCAAGGGAGCCTCGTCTACGCCTTGGGGGGCTGGCCCGCTCCCTGGGGCATCGAATACCGGGTGGACGCCCTGAACGCCCTGGTGCTGCTGGTGGTTACCGGGATCGGGGCGGTGGTGATGCTCTACGCCCGCCGGAGCGTGGAGCGGGAGGTCCCCCGGAGTCGCATCCCGCTGTTCTACGTGGCCTATCTCCTCGCCCTGGCCGGGCTCCTCGGCATCACCCTAACCGGCGACGCCTTCAACCTGTTCGTCTTCCTCGAGATCTCCTCCCTAGCCTCCTACATCCTGATCGCCCAGGGGCCGGACCGGCGCTCCCTGACGGCGGCCTTCCGCTACCTCGTCATGGGAACCATCGGGGCCACCTTCATCCTGATGGGGGTGGGCTTTTTGTACATGGTGACGGGGACCCTCAACCTCTACGACCTGGCCGCCCGTCTGGACGGGGTGGAGGCGAATCGAACCGTGCGGGCCGGCTTCGCCTTTCTGACCGTCGGGCTCAGCCTGAAGCTGGCCCTGTTCCCCCTGCACCTCTGGCTGCCCAATGCCTACGCCTTCGCCCCCAACGTGGTAAGCGCCTTCCTGGCGGCCACCGCCACGAAGGTGGCCCTGTACGCCCTGGTGCGCTTCCTGTTCACCGTGTTCGGGGCCCAGGACGTCTTCCAGAACGTTCCCCTGGGGACGGTGTTTTTGGCCCTGGCCCTGGCGGCGGTGTTTAGCGGGTCCTTCGTGGCCATATTCCAGGACGAGCTCAAGCGCATGCTGGCCTACTCCAGCGTGGCCCAGATCGGCTACATGGTCCTTGGCCTGAGCTTCGCCAGCGTGACCGGGCTGACGGCGACGGTGGTGCACCTGTTCAATCACGCCCTGATGAAGGGGGCCCTGTTCCTGGCGGTGGGCTGTCTGGCCTACCGCATCGGTGCCACCCGCATGGAGGCCATCGCGGGACTGGGCCACCGTATGCCGTGGACCTTCGGGGCCTTCGCCGTTGCCGGGGTATCGCTCATCGGGCTTCCCCCGACGGCTGGTTTCATCAGCAAGTGGTACCTGGTTTCGGGGGCCCTCGAGCTCGGCTGGTGGCCGGTGGCCGTCCTGATCCTCCTCGCCTCCCTGCTGGCCCTCGTCTACATCGGACGCGTGCTCGAAGCGGCCTACTTCCGGAAGCCTTCCGTGGCGGAGGAGCTGCAAGCCGAGGCCCCCGTCGCTCTCCTTGCGCCTACCTGGCTGCTGGCGGGGGCGAATCTCTACTTCGGGCTGGATACCCGCCTTAGCGCGGGCGTGGCCGGGGAGGCGGCAAGGGCCCTGCTTGGAGGGCCGGGATGATCGAGCCGGTCGCCCTTTTGGCGCTGGCCGTGGCCGTTCCCCTGCTTGCTTCGGGCATCATCCTGGGGACCGACCGGTGGCCGCGGGTGCGCGACACCCTGGTGGTGTCCGGGGCCGTGGCCCTTCTGGGGGTGGCCTGGGCCCTTTTCCTCGCCTTCCGGGACGGTGCCCGGCCCCGGCTGGAGCTAACCGAGCCCCTGCCGGGGCTGGCGCTTGCCCTTGAGCTGGAGGCCCTGGGGGTCCTGTTGACCCTGGTGGCGGGGACGCTGTACGCCGTCACGGCGGTGTACGCGGTGGGCTACATGCGGGCCAACGGGGAGCCCCGGCAGGGGCCCTTCCACGCCTGGTTCGCCCTGGCCCTGGCCGCCACCATGGGCATTGCACTCTCCGCCAATCTCTTCGCCCTGTTCCTCTTCTACGAGGTCCTCACCCTCGCCACCTGGCCCCTGGTGGCCCACCACGGCGACGAGAAGGCGCGCAAAGGAGGCCGGACCTACCTTACCGTGCTGTTGACCAGCTCGGTGGGGCTGTTCCTGTTCGCCCTGATCTGGACCTGGCAGGCGGCGGGGACCCTCGCCTTCACCCCCGGGGGCATCCTGGCCGGCCAGGTGGAGGGGCTCTCCCTGGCCCTGCTCCTCGCCCTCTACCTCTTCGGTGTGGGCAAGGCCGCGGTCATGCCCGTGCATCGCTGGCTCCCGGCGGCCATGGTGGCTCCCACGCCCGTCAGCGCCCTGTTGCACGCGGTGGCTGTGGTCAAGGCGGGAGTGTTCACACTGCTCAAGATCGTGGTCTACATCTTCGGGGCCGAGTGGCTTCTTAGTCAGCCTTCCGCCAGTTGGGGGGTCTATGTGGCGGCCTTCACGGTGGTGGCGGCCTCGGTGGTGGCGCTGCGCCAGGACGATCTCAAGCGCCGGTTGGCCTATTCCACTGTAAGCCAGCTGGGCTATGTGGTGATGGCCGCGCTGGTGCTGGTCCCCATCTCCCTGGTGGGAGCCGCCCTGCACATCGCCGCCCACGCCGTCGGCAAGATCACCCTGTTCTTCGCCGCGGGGGCCATCCACACCGCGGCGCACAAGACCCGGGTCAGTGAGCTCGGCGGCATCGGCTGGCGGATGCCCTGGACCCTGGGGGCCTTTGCGGTAGCGAGCCTGTCCCTGGTTGGTGTGCCGCCCACGGTCGGATTCCTGTCCAAGTGGTACATGCTGCTCGGGGCCTGGGAGGCCGCCCTTTGGACGGTCCTGGCGGTGCTGACCGTGAGCACCCTCCTCAATACGGCGTACTTCCTGCCCATTGTCCATGCCGCCTTCTTCCGCAAGGAGGGGCCTGTCCATGGCGAGGCTCCCCATCACGGGGAGGCCCCTGCCATGGTGGTGGCTCCGCTGGTCCTGACCGCCGCGCTGACGGTGGTCCTGTTCCTGTTCCCGGGCCTGCCCCTGACCTTGGCTCGGGCAATGGCCGGGATGACCTCATGAAGGACGCCATCCTGGTCCGCAACGGGCCTGCCCTTTGGGTCCTCCTCTTGGGGCTCGTCATCAGCGTGGGGCTGGAGTGGTCCTTCGTTACCGGGAGTGGACACTCCCCCGCCCTGAGCCTGCTGGGGTTCCAGGCCCTACTCGGTCTGGCCGCAGGCCTGGGCCTGGGGGGAATCGGTTGGGCCCTGGCAGGGCTGTTGGCTCGTCGGGAGGGTTATTACGGTGATTGAGCTGTCCGGCCTTTGGCCTCCGGGGCTGGGCCTGCTGGTGGGGGCGCTGCTGGCCGGCCTGCTGCGCGGCCCGGCCCGGGACGTCGTGGTCCTAGCCGCCCCCCTGGTTGGCCTGGCCATGGTATGGGCCCTGCCGGAGGGAGCTGCGGCCCGGGTGGATTACCTCCAGTACCAGCTGGTGCCGGTGCAGGTCACCGAGCTCGCCCGGCTGTTCGGGACCGTCTTCTGTCTGACCGCCTTCGCCGGCGTCCTGTTTGCCCTGCGCACCGCCCCGGTGGATGAGCTCGCCGCCGGCCTGGCCTACGCCGCTGGGGCGGTGGGGGTCACCTTCGCCGGGGATATGCTCTCGCTGTTCATCGGCTGGGAGCTGATGGCGGTGGCCTCCACCTTCGTCATCTGGTCCCACCGGACCCCGGCAGCGCGCTCCGCCGGCCTGCGCTACCTCCTGATCCACCTCTTCGGGGGCATGCTCCTGATGATCGGCATCGCGGGGCGGGCCGCCGAGTCGGGCACCCTCGCCTTCACCGGCATGACCCTGGACGGCGTCCCCGAATGGCTGATCCTGGCGGGTTTCCTGGTGAACGCCGGAGCCCCGCCCCTATCGGCCTGGATCGCCGACGCCTATCCCGAGGCGAGCCCCTCGGGGATGGTCTTCCTCTCCGCGTTCACCACCAAGACGGCCGTTTTCGCCCTGCTGGTCGCCTTCCCGGGGGCCTTGGTGCTGATCCCGGTGGGGCTGTACATGATCGTCTACGGCATCGTCTATGCCCTGCGGGAGGACGACATGCGCCGGATCCTCGCCTACAGCCTCGTCAATCAGGTGGGGTTCATGGTGGCGGGGGTGGGGATCGGCTCGGCCCTGGCCCTGAACGGGGTGGCGGCGCATGCCTTTGCCCATATCCTCTACAAGGCCTTGCTTCTGATGGCGGCGGGGGCCGTCCTCCATCGCACCGGTCTGCGGCGGTGCAGCGATCTGGGAGGCCTGGCCCGGGCCCTTCCGTTCTCAGCGGGGGCGGCCCTGGTGGGAGGCGCGACCATCGCCGCCCTCCCTCTGACGGTGGGCTTCACCGCCAAGGCCCTGATCGCCTCCGCCGCCGCCGAGGCCCACTTGACGGCGGTCTGGTACCTATTGGCGGTGGGCTCGGCGGGGGTGATCGTGAGCGGTGGGCTCAAGTTCCCGTGGCTGGTCTTCTTCGATCGCCCCCGCGGTCTCCGGCCGGGGCCCGCGCCGCGGCCTATGGGTGCCGCCATGGGACTCCTCGCCGCCCTCTGTGTCGGTTTGGGGATCTGGTATCAGCCCCTCTACGCCCTCCTGCCCCATGCCCTGAGCTACGAGCCCTATACCGCCTCCCATGTATTGGCGCAGCTCCAGCTGGCCCTGGGCGCGGCCCTGTCCTTCTTCCTCCTGCTGCCCTGGATCCGACGGCAACGGGGCATCACCCTGGACTGGGACTGGCTCTATCGCCGCGCGGGCTACGAAGCTGGCCGACGCCTGGCGCGCTGGACCGGTCTCGCCCTGACCCGGATCGAGGCGCGAGCGGGCCGGACCGGCGCCGCCCTGACCCAGGCCCTCCACCGGCAGCACGGGCCCCACGGAGCCCTGGCCCGGAGCTGGCCGGTGGGCAGCATGGTCCTGTGGGTGACGATCCTGCTGGCGGCGTACCTGCTGGTCTACTACCTGTGAAGGCCCCCCGGGGTAGCGCCCCTCTCTGCTAGACTTTCGGTTGGTGCCACTTGGGAGGATCCCGTGCTTCCGGAACGGCCCGCAGCAGTGGTCTTCGACTTCGACGGGGTCCTGGTGGACAGCGAGCCGGCCCATTACCGGGCCTTCCAGGAGGTCCTGGAGCCTCGCGGGCTCGGGTTCTCCTGGCAGCGCTACTGCCAGCACTTCATCGGCTTCGATGACCGCGACGGGTTCCAGGAGGCCTTCCGGGACCAGGGTCGGGAGCTGACCGAGTCGGAGCTGGAGGAGCTGATCCGAGAAAAGCACGCCGCCTTCGAGCGAGCCATGGCGGCGGGTCTGGAGGCGGTGCCCGGGGCCTTGGCTTGCGTTGAGCAACTGGCTGCGGCCTATCCCCTGGCGCTGTGTAGCGGTGCCCTGCGGACAGAGATCGAGCCCACCCTCCGCCGGATGGGGCTCGCGGGGACCTTCCGGATCATCGTCGCAGCGGAGGACGTGGCGGCGAGTAAGCCCGATCCCGCCGGCTATCGGCTGGCCCTGGCCGAGCTTGGCCGGGTCCTGGGACGGACACTGGATCCCGCCTCCTGTCTGGCCATCGAGGACACCCCTACCGGTGTGGCCAGCGCCCGTGGCGCCGGGCTCCGGGTGATCGGCCTGGACAGCTCCCCTGGCGGCGACCTGGCGGAAGCGGATTGGGTGGTCCCCACCCTGGACCGCATTCCGGCGCTGGTTGGGGGGTCTGCCTAAGGCCCGTTCGGAGTGGCCTTGGCCCATTCCCTCCAGGGGTGGGAGCTCAGGAGTCCGGTTTGGCCTATTCAGTCGATGTTGCGGTGATTGGAGGCGGACTGGCGGGGGCGGTGCTTGCCGCCGACCTGGGCCGACGCGGGCTGGAAGTCGCCCTGGTGGAGCGCGGAGACGCGCCCGGGGCGGTGGCGGCCGGGGGCGATCCCGGCCGGGTGATCGCCCTCGGGGAAGGCTCCCGGAGGATCCTGGAGGAGATCGGGATCTGGCGGGCCGTGGCCCACCAGGGCGCTCCCATTACCGCGATCGAGGTGACCGAGTCGGATCGTCGGGGCCGGGTCTTTCTGGAGGCCAGTGAGGCCGAAGTGGCCGCCCTTGGACAGGTAATCCCCAACCGCCTCCTGCGAAAGGTCGCCTGGGACTGCGCCCTGGATAGCGGTCGGGTCACTCCCTTCACCCGGTCGACGATGACTCACCTGGAAGGGACCCAGGCGGGGGTCCATGTTGGTTTGGGCCGGGAGGGGGCGAGCGAGGCGGTCCAAGCGAGTCTAGTGGTGGGGGCCGATTCGGAGGTCTCCGCAGTGCGGGAAGCGTGCGGTATCGGCACCTGGGGCCGCCACCACAATCGCTACGCCCTGTTGACCACAGTGGAGACCGGGCGGGACCCGGCGGGCCAGGCCTTCGAGCGCTTCCTCCCGGAAGGTCCGCTGGCCTTCTTGCCGTTGGGAGGACGGCGCGTCTCCATCGTGTGGACCCTGACCCCAACGACCGCGGCGGA
>JAHEOG010000094.1 GCA_018609925.1 Gammaproteobacteria bacterium | reverse complement strand
ATGGGGGACCAGCCCGAGCTTTTGGCCGGCTACGCCGAGGCCCTAACCCTCGCCAGCGGGGAAGGACCCACCGAGCGTGCGGCGAGCCTGGCTGAGCGCGCACTGGAGGCGGAGCCCGATCACCAGCTGGCCCTATGGCTGGCCGGAGCGGGGGCCATGAACGCCGGTGAGCCGGAGCGTGCCGCTCGGCTGTGGCGACGTCTGGCCCGGCAGCTCCCCGCCGACGGCGCAGGCAACCGGTTACTAAAGGGCTACATCGCCCGGGCGGAAGGCGTAAGCCCCGAGGAGATCACCATCGAACGGGAGTCCACCGACGCCGAGGGACCGACCCTGACCGTTAGGGTCCGCCTGGCCCAGTCCTATAAGGATCAGGCCCAGGCCGGGGACACCGTCTTCATCTTCGCCCGCCCCCCACGGGGAACGGCCCCCCTGGCGGCCGTGCGCCGCAAGGTGGCGGATCTGCCCACCGAGGTGATCCTTTCGGACGCCCAGGCCATGCGTCCCGGACGCACGCTCTCCCAGGCCGATCGGGTTGTGGTGGGTGCCCGCGTCTCCCGTAGCGGTCAGCCCGAGCCCGCCAGCGGGGATCTCCAGGGACTCACCAACTCCCTGGCCGTCGAGGACGGGCGCCGGATCGAGCTCACCATCGATCGCCAGCTCCCCTAGCGGGCCCGATCCAAAACCCCCTCCAGGAGGGTCGAGGGCACACGGGACTCAATCACCCCCTTGGCCGTCGCCGGCCCGTCGGAAATAGGCCGCAACCGCCTCCATGTCCTCCGCGCTGAGCTTACCCGCAATATCCCGCATCATGGCGGAGGCGTCGTTGGCGCGGTTGCCTTCCGCGAAATCGTTGAGCTGCTTCTCCAGATAGGCGGAGTGCTGGCCTCCGATCCGGGGGAACTGGGGCGGAAGACCCCGGCCCTCGGGGCCATGGCAGGCGGCGCAGGCAGGGACTGCATCTCCCGCCCGACCGCGCAGGGCCAGGCGCTTCCCGGTCTGCTGTAGCTCCTCCGAAACCTCCCCGGCACTGCTCAGCTCCACCTCCTGGCCGGCGTAATAGGCGCTGACGTCCCACATCTCCTGCTCCGACAGGGCCTTGGCGATACGGGTCATGGTGGGGTGGTTGCCCCGGTCGCCGGAGCCGAAGTCCTTCAGCTGAGCTACCATATAGCCGGCGCTGAGACCGGCCAGGCGCGGAAAGCCAGCCTGCGGGTTACCTTGGCCTTGGGCACCGTGACAGGACTGACAGGGCATGACGGCCGACTTGTCGGGATGGCCTTGTTGAGCCAACTCCTTACCGGCGGTGGGATCCCCTTGGGGCGGAGCTGTCGCGGTCCCCTCGGCGGCGAAGGCCGCCCCCGAGAGCAAGGGAAGCGCCAGGGGAAGAGCCCAGAAGGGGATGCGCATGGGCGGCTCCTTGCGGATGACTCGTTGATGGCCGGGCCCGAAGAAGCGAAACCGGGACAGCCATCGTCCCGGCTTCGGAAAGGGCCCAATTAACGGCCGGGTCGGATCCCCTACTCCGCCAGCCCGGCGACCCAGTCCGCGAGAGTCTTCTGCTTCTTGGGCTTGTCCTGGGCCTGCGGCTGAGGCGGCATGGGAACGCCGCCGGTGGTGTCGCTCCAGTTACCGGAGCCGCCCTCGTTCACGTTCTTCTTGATCCGCTCGAGGATCTTCTCCGGGTCCCCGTTGTACCGCTTGGCCACCGCTTGCCAGGAAGGGCCGACCAGTCCCTCTTGGACGGCGTGGCAGGCGGAGCAGCCCAGTTCCTGGGCCAGGGCCTTGCCGTCAGCCGCCTGGGCGCTGGCCGCGGACAGGCCGAAAGCCAGCCCGGAGCAAACGGCGATGAAGGTCTTGTTCATGGTGTTCCTCCCGATCTGGAAGAAGGCGGACCCGGATGGGAACCGGGCCGGGGAAGGAGACGCCGCAGGCGAGGGGCTGCCTCGCTGCGTTGCGCGAGCTCCAGCGGCGCTCTAGGATAAGGATCCCCTAATAGATGGGTCAAATCGGCGCTCATGCACCCCCGCCTCCACCAAGCGCGCTTTTCCGTAGCGGCCGGCCGGTCCCAAGACTTTCCCGCCGACGAGGGCCGGGAAGTGGCCTTTGCCGGGCGCTCCAACGTGGGCAAATCGAGCGCCCTCAATGCCCTGCTCAACCGGCGCAAGCTGGCCCGGACCAGCTCCACCCCGGGCCGCACCCAGCAGATCATCTTCTACGCCCTCGGCGACGACGAACTGCGCCTTGTGGACCTACCCGGCTACGGCTATGCCAAGGTCCCGCACCGCGTGAAGGCCCAGTGGGGCCAGCTGATCGAGAGCTACCTGATGAATCGGTCTTCGCTTGCGGGCCTCGTCCTGATCATGGACGCCCGCCGTCCCTTGCAGGATTTCGACCAGCAGATGCTGGAATGGGCCGACTATTTCGAACTGCCCCTGTACGTCCTGCTCACCAAAGCGGACAAGCTCAAGGCCAACGAGGCGCGAAGCACCCGGGATTTCGTTCGCGCTGAGCTGGCCAGCCGGTTCCCCGACATGGGCGCGCAGCTCTTTTCCGCCACCAAGGGAACAGGGATCGAAGAGGCCAGGCAGCGGCTTACGGGTTGGCTCGGGATTGAGGAGCCCGGGGGTAAGAGGGAGGGACCTGAATAGAGGGGTAACCCCACTTGCGCTCCCTTCCGGGAGGCCTGGGGACTTCTCCTTTGCGAGCCTTGGCGTTCTTGGCGGCTCGGCGATGCCGATCCGGAGATGAGACAAAAAAGAGCCCCGGAAAAGGGGGAAAACCGGGGCTCCTCCCGCCCCCGCGGAGGGGGCGTCACCAAGAACCGGCCCTGTTGGGCGGGGCAGGGCCGTAGACGGCAAGCCGTCCCTTCCTGAGACTCAAGGCCTTGGGGAAAGTTCCCCAGGTCGGCCATCCCCGCTCGAGTCCCCGGCCCCCTTATCGGAACCTTTCCCCGCTAAGCGCGTCCAGGATGGCCGAGGGGCGAACCCGCATCCCGATCCGTCCGATCATGCACCCGTCGATCCCGTCGCCGAGCTCGGCTAACACCGATTCGGCGGTACGCAGGGCGGGCTCGCCTTCGCGGTTGGCGCTGGTGGAGACGACTGCGCCACCGAACGCACGGCACAAACGGGCCGCGTGGGGGTGGGCGGTCCAGCGCAAGGCGACCTTGGCATGGTGCCCCCGGACCCAGTCCGGAACGGCCTCGGAGGGGGGGACCAGGAAGGTAACCGGACCCGGCCACGCCACCTCCAACCGGCGATAGGCGGCATCGGGAAGGGGGGCCATATAGGGGGCCAGGTCCTGCCAGGCCCCCCCAATCAGGATGAGCCCACGGCCCGCGCTACGCCCTTTGAGCGCCAGGATCCGCTCCACGGCGGCCCGGTTCGTCGGATCGCAGCCCAGCCCGAAGCAGCTCTCGGTGGGATAGGCCAGGACCCCGCCCCGGCCCACCAGCTGGGCGGCCTCTTCGATGGGGAGCCGGCGATCCTCCGTCACAGTGGCAGTGGGTCAGCCCTGGGCCAAGGCCAGATGGCCGATGTCCCGGCGATAGAAGGCCCCCGGCCAGGTAATCCGGTCCGCCGCCGCCAGGGCCCGTTGGCGAGCTTCGGCTACCCCGTCTCCCAGAGCCGTGATCCCGAGGACCCGTCCCCCGCTGGTCACCACTTGATCTCCCGTGCGTCGGGTCCCGGAGTGGAAGACCTTTAGATCGTCCTCCTCCGGGACCGCCTCCAGGCCCTCGATCACGTGCCCCTTCTCGTAGGGTCCGGGATAGCCCTCGGCCACCTGTACCACGCACAGGGCGGTGCGGGGATCCCAGTCCGGTT
>JAHEOG010000093.1 GCA_018609925.1 Gammaproteobacteria bacterium | reverse complement strand
GACGGGGCCGCCGTCGTGATCCACCAGGGCGCCGACGACTACGCCACCGATCCCGCCGGCGCGGCCGGCCCGCGAATCGCTTGCGGGGTCCTGCGCCGGTAGGCGCCCCGGGCTAGCCGTCCGTCTCGGCCCCTTCCATCTCGGAAAGGGTGCGCCACTGCCATCCGGTCCAAACCTCGGCGGGCCGGAAGCGGCTCTTGTAGGCCATCTTGGCGCACTGGCGCACCCAATAGCCCAGGTAGACATGGGCCAGCCCGTGGCGGCGGGCGTAGGCCAGCTGCCAGAGGATGGCGAAGGTCCCCAGGGAGCGGCGGGCGGCTGTGGGGGCGAAAAAGGTGTACATCGCCGATAGGCCCACATCCAGGAAGTCGGTGATGGCCACGGCGAGGAGCTCGCCCTGCGGCGAGCGAAAGGTCACCAGGCGGGTGTCCACCGGGGACTCCAGGCAGGCCCGGGCGTAATCGGCCGGATCCTCGAAGTCCATCTCGCCATTGGGATGGCGCTGTTCCTGGTAGCGCTTGTAGAGGGCGAAGTGCTCGCCGCAATAGGTGGCGGGCTCCAGGGCCACCCGGAGATCGCTGTTGCGCCGCCATGTGCGGCGCTGGCTCCGGTCCGGACGGAAATCCTCGGCCGGGATGCGCAGCGACTCGCACGCGGCGCAACCCGGGCACTGGGGTCGGTAAAGGCGGTAGCCGCTCCGCCGGAAGCCGTACTGGATGAGCTTCCCATAGAGCCCCTCGTCCACGGGGATATGGGGGTCGTAGACCGCCGAGACGGCCGTGCGCTCGTCCAGGTAGGGGCAGGTATAGGGGAAGGTCGCGTATAATGTCATGGCAAGTCGGCGGCAGCGCCCTCTTGGTTGACACCCGTCCGGGCCGGACCTAAGGTGCCCAGAGAAACCGGTCCCAAGCCCGAGCCTATCAGCCTGAGCGGCGATAGGACGAGGCGGCGCTCCCGGGGAAAGGGAGCGCCTGGTTGGGCCCGTGGTCGGTTCCCTCGCAATAGGAGCCATCCGTGAAGCTTACCGGCGCCGAAATCGTGCTTCGATGCCTGCAGGAAGAAGGGGTGGATACGGTCTTCGGGTATCCCGGAGGGGCCGTGCTCCACATCTATGACGCCCTCTTCAACCAGGATCGAGTGCGCCACGTGCTGGTACGCCACGAGCAGGGCGCCATCCACGCCGCCGAGGGCTACGCCCAGGCCACCGGCAAGGTGGGCGTTGGCCTGGTGACCTCCGGTCCGGGGGCCACCAACGCCGTCACCGGCCTGGCCACGGCCCATATGGACTCGGTCCCCATGGTGGTGATCTCCGGGCAGGTGCCCACCGCCCTGATCGGCAACGACGCCTTCCAGGAGGCCGACACAGTCGGCATCACCCGGCCGTGCACCAAGCACAATTTCCTGGTGAAGGACGTTGCGGAGCTGGCGACCACGCTCAAGAAGGCCTTCTACATCGCGGCCAGCGGCCGCCCCGGTCCGGTGGTGGTGGACATCCCCAAGGACGTCTCGGCGGCCGAGTGCGAGTTCGAATACCCCGAAGAGGTCCACCTGCGCTCCTACAATCCCACCATCAAGGGCCATTCGGGGCAGATCAAGAAGGCCGTCCAGCTCCTGCGCTCCGCCGAGCGCCCCATGGTCTACACCGGCGGCGGGGTGGTCCTCGGCGACGCGGCGGAGGAGCTCACCGAGCTGGTGCGCAAGTTCGGCTTCCCCATCACCAACACCCTGATGGGCCTGGGCGGGTATCCCGGCGATGATCCCCAGTTCGTCGGCATGCTGGGAATGCACGGGACCTACGAGGCCAATATGGGCATCACCCACTGCGATGTGCTGTTGGCCATAGGGGCCCGCTTCGACGACCGGGTTACCGGCAAGATCGAGCGCTTTGCCCCGCACGCCAAGATCATCCACGTGGATATCGACCCCTCCAGTATCTCCAAGAACGTGGAGGTGGACGTCCCCATCGTCGGCCACGTCCAGTCGGTGCTGGCCGACCTGAACCAGGTGGCGGACAAGATGGGCACCGGGGACCCGGATCGCCTCCAGCCCTGGTGGGAGCAGATCAACGAGTGGCGGGGCCGGGATTGCCTGGCCTACGACCGGGAGAGCAGGCGGATCAAGCCCCAGTACGTCCTGGAGAAGCTCTACGAGGTCAGTGGCGGCAACGCCATCGTGACCTCCGATGTGGGCCAGCACCAGATGTGGGCGGCTCAGTTCTACCACTTCAAGCGGCCCCGCCAGTGGCTGAACTCCGGCGGACTGGGGACCATGGGCTACGGCTTCCCGGCCGCCCTCGGGGCGCAGATGGCCTATCCGGACGCCGCAGTGGTCTGCGTCACCGGGGAGGGCTCCATCCAGATGAACATCCAGGAGCTCTCCACGGCCAAGCAGTACCGCCTGCCGGTCAAGATCCTGAACCTCAACAACGGTTACCTGGGCATGGTGCGGCAGTGGCAGGAGCTGTTCTACGACAATCGCTACGCCGAGTCCTACGTCGACGCCCTGCCGGATTTCGTCGCGCTGGCCGAGGCTTATGGTTTCAAGGGCCTGCGTACGGACAACCCCGCGGACGTGGAAGGATTGCTCCGTGAAGGGCTCGCCCACGACGGCCTGGTGTTCATGGACCTGATCGTGGATCCCGAAGAGAACGTCTATCCCATGGTCCCGGCCGGGGCGGGGCTGGACGAGATGGTCCTGGTGTAGCCGGGGCCATCGCGATGCGACGCGTCATATCCGTCCTTCTGGAAAACGAGGCCGGCGCCCTGTCGCGGGTTGCCGGCCTTTTCTCCGCCCGTGGCTACAACATCGAAGGGCTGTCGGTGGCGCCCACCGACGACCCCGAGGTCTCCCGGATGACCATCGTCACCACGGGCGACGAGCAGATCATCGAGCAGATCATCAAGCAGCTGCGCAAGCTGATCGAGGTCATCCGGGTCACCGATCTCACCGAAGGGGTCCACGTCGAGCGGGAGATGGTGCTGCTCAAGCTCCGGGCGGAGACCGGCGAGGACCGGGCGGAGATCAAGCGCATCGCCGACATCTATCGCTCCCGGATCATCGACGTTACCGATGCCTCCTACACCCTGGAGGTAACCGGCGACGGCCAGAAGGTCGAAGCCCTGCTGGAGCTCTTCGACGCCTCCCAGGTGGTGGAGGTCGTCCGCACCGGCACCATCGCCATCGGCCGGGGTGCGGGGGGGATGTAGGCAGACGGCAGTCTTCAGTTATCAGTCGGCAGTTGGCAGTCGTTAGTCGTCAGAAAAACCCCGGAGGGGGGACGGCGGCGGTTGCCTTTTCTGCCTACTGCCTACTGCCTACTGCCAACTGCCACCTGCCACCTGCCCACCGCCGACTGCCATCTGCTGACTGCCAACTGCCAACTGTCTTAGGAAAGGACGCTCCATGCAGGTGTATTACGACTCCGATGCCGACCTCTCCCTGATCCAGGGTAAGCGGGTGGCCATCATCGGCTACGGCTCCCAGGGCCATGCCCACGCCAATAACCTCCGGGACTCGGGGGTCTCGGTGACCGTGGGACTGCGTCCGGGCTCCGGGTCCTGGGCCAAGGCCGAGGCAGCCGGCCTGGCGGTGGCCTCCGTCGAGGAGGCGGTGGCCGGGGCCGATGTGGTCATGGTCCTGGCCCCGGACGAGCACCAGAAGGCCCTGTACTACGGTCAGATCGAGCCCAACCTGGCCGAAGGCGGTGCCCTGGCCTTCGCCCACGGGTTCAACATCAACTACGGCCAGGTGGTGCCCCGCTCCGATCTCGACGTCTTCATGGTCGCCCCCAAGGGGCCCGGCCACACCGTGCGCGCCACCTTCGAGCAGGACAGCGGGGTGCCGAACCTGATCGCGGTGGAGCAGGACGCTTCCGGCCGAACCCGCGAGCTCGCCCTGTCCTACTCCAAGGCCAACGGCGGCACCCGGGCTGGGGTCATCGAGACCACCTTCCGGGAGGAGACCGAGACCGACCTCTTCGGGGAGCAGGCCGTGCTGTGCGGCGGCCTTTCGGCGCTGATCCAGTCCGGCTTCGAGACGCTGGTGGAGGCGGGCTACGCCCCCGAGATGGCCTACTTCGAGTGCCTCCACGAGATGAAGCTCATCGTGGATCTGCTCTACGAGGGGGGCGTGGCCAACATGCGCTACTCGGTCTCCAATACCGCCGAGTACGGCGACTTCACCCGCGGGCGCCGGCTCATCAACGACGACGTGCGCGCCGAGATGCGGGCGATCCTGGCCGAGATCCAGGACGGCACCTTCGCCAAGGAATACATCCTGGAGAACCAGGCCGGTACGCCCAAGCTGCAGGCCGCGCGGCGCCTGGCGCGGGAGCATCCCATCGAGGAGGTGGGGCAGCGGCTGCGCTCGGAGATGAAGTTCATGAGCGCCGCCAAGCTGGTGGACCGGGAGAAGAACTAATCGGCCACTGCCCCCTTGGTCCCGGGTCGGGCGGCCGCCCCGCCCGGTCTCCGTGAGGATCGCTCACCCATGAAACGCACCGGGGCGCCTGCCAAGGGCGTCTACCTCCTGCCCAACCTGTTGACCACCGCGGCCCTGTTCGCGGGCTTCTTCGCCATCATCAAGGCGGTGGAAGGGGCCTATGTGGCCGCGGGGATCGCGGTGTTGATCGCCTTGGTCTTCGACGGCCTCGATGGCCGGGTGGCACGGCTCATCAGCGCCGAGACCCACTTCGGGGCCGATTACGACAGCATCTCCGACGCCATCTCCTTCGGCTTGGCCCCGGCGGTGCTGATCCACCAGTGGGCCCTGGAGCCCTTCGGCAATATCGGCTGGCTGGGGGGCTTTTTGTTCACGGCCTGTGCCGGGCTACGCCTGGCCCGGTTCAATTCCCAGAGCGCGGTCAAGGACAAGCGCTACTTCCAGGGTCTGCCGGCTCCGGCCGCCGCGGCCACCCTGGGGGCCTGGGTCCTGTTCGTCGAGGACACGGGCCTTGCCTGGGTGGGCGTGGATCTGGTCACGCTGGTTGGGGTCTACTGCCTGGCCCTATTGATGGTCAGCAACATCCGTTACCGCAGCTTCAAGGACGCCGATCTGCGGTACCGGGTGCCGTTCCCGGTGGCCGTGGCGGTGGTGGGACTGCTGATCCTGGTGGCCATCCATCCGCCGCTGATGCTGGCCGCCTTCTTCATCGTCTACGCCTTGGCCGGTCCCGTGGATACCATCCGTCAGCTCCGGCGCCGGCGCCGCCAGCGCCGAGCGCGGACGGAGGTTGACAGCAGCGACGGGGAAGCTTAAATTCCGGGGAAACGAGCTTTTTCCATTTTTTCCCAGCGGATTCCATTCCGTCGAAGCCAAGTGCGGTTGAAATCAGGATTTCCCTCCATGATAGCGATGTTCGGGGACAATGCCAGCAAGCGCCCGGCCACCTCGCTGGCCCGGCCCACGGTCGTCCCCGGGCGTTCGGATTCCCGCTTCGGCCACCTGCGCAAGGCCCTTCGGCCCCTGTACCTAGCCCGCCCCTCCCTACGGCTAGCGCGGCTCCTACGCGCCTAGGGCGCGTTTTCCCGAAAACGAAAACCCGTGAGTCGGCGCGCCGCGGAGCCCGCGAGCCGCCCGTAGATCGAAGCTAGGGCCGTGTCCGGGCGCAAGCCCCGGCCCCAATCCCGACCGGATCAAGCGGAGCACAGCCATGGCGGAGCACGTACGGATCTTCGACACCACCCTGCGCGACGGGGAGCAAAGCCCCGGCGCCTCCATGAATGCCGACGAGAAGATGCAGATCGCCCGGGCCCTGGAACGGCTGCAGGCGGATGTCATCGAGGCGGGCTTCCCCTCGGCCTCCCAGGGCGATTTCGCCGCGGTGAAGGCCATTGCCGACGAGGTTCGGGAGTGCCAGGTGTGCGGCCTGGCCCGGGCCCGGGAGGCCGACATCGACGGTGCCGGCCAGGCCCTCGCCGGAGCCGCCGATCCCCGCATCCATACCTTCATCGCCACCAGCGATGTCCACCTGCGGGCCAAGCTCAAGATGGACCGCGACGAGGTCCAGGAGCTCGCGGTGGCCGCCGTCAAGCGGGCGCGCAAGTACACCGACAACGTCGAGTTCTCGGCCGAGGACGCCGGGCGTACCGATTGGGACTTCCTCTGCCGGATCGTGGAAGCGGCCATCGACGCCGGGGCCACCACCATCAATATCCCCGACACCGTGGGCTACGCCATCCCCTGGGAGTTCGGGGATCGGATCCGCATGCTGCGGGAGCGAGTGCCCAACGCAGAGCGGGCCGTGTTCTCGGTCCATTGCCACAACGATCTCGGCCTGGCGGTGGCCAACTCCCTGGCCGCGGTGGAGAACGGGGCTCGGCAGGTGGAGTGCACCATCAACGGGCTGGGCGAGCGGGCCGGCAACGCCGCCATGGAGGAGGTGGTGATGGCCCTGCGCACTCGCGCCGACCACTTCGGGGTGGACACCCGCATCGAGACCACCGAGATCGTGCCCACTAGCCGCCTGGTGGCTACAGTTTCCGGATTCGTGGTCCAGCCCAACAAGGCCATCGTCGGGGCCAACGCCTTCGCCCACGAATCGGGGATTCACCAGGACGGCGTTCTCAAGGAGCGCCAGACCTATGAGATCATGACCGCCGAGAGCGTGGGCTGGTCGCGCAACCGCATGGTGTTGGGCAAGCTCTCCGGGCGCAACGCCTTCCGCTCGCGGCTGGCCGAGCTGGGGGTCCACCTGAAGGACGCGGAGCTCGACGAGGCCTTCCAGCGCTTCAAGGCCCTGGCCGACAAGAAGCGCGAGATCTTCGACGAGGATCTGCTCGCCCTGGTCAACGACCAGGTCACCCGGGTGGCCGAGCGCTTCCGGCTGGTGGGCCTGCAGGTGGGCTCGGAGACGGGCAAGATCCCGGAAGCGCGGGTGACCCTGGAGGTGGACGGCGAGCAGCAGGAGGCCACCGCCACCGGGGACGGGCCCGTGGACGCCGCGTTCAAGGCCGTGGCGGGCTTGGTGGACGTGGACGCCGAGCTCAAGCTGTACTCGGTGAACGCCATCACCGGGGGCACCGACGCCCAGGGCGAGGTGACCGTGCGCCTGGAGCGCGGCGGGCGCATCGTCAACGGCCAAGGGGCGGACACGGACATCGTGGCCGCCTCGGTCAAGGCCTATGTCCACGCCCTTAACAAGCTGGTGGGAGAGGCCCCCGCGGAGCGCCCGCACCTGTAGAGGCCGAGGAGGGGCTCCTTAGCGGCGCCCGTCATGGCAAGCGCAGGGAAGCTATCTTGTGAAGGGGCTCTCTCCGAGATGGCTTCAGCTCCTTGCGGATCCGCGCGAGGACTCGCAGCCGTGGCCGCCCTAGACCAAGGAACGGAGAAATGGCCGGACGGACCCTTTTGGACAAGCTCTGGGACAGCCACGTGGTGACCGAGGACGACTCGGGGGTGGCCCTGCTCTACATCGATCGCCACCTGGTTCACGAGGTCACCAGCCCGCAGGCCTTCGAGGGCCTGCGCCTGGCCGGCCGCGCCGTGCGCCGGCCCGAGCTGACCTTCGCCGTGCCCGATCACAATGTGCCGACCACCGATCGCAGCGAAGGCATCCGGGACCCCATTTCGGCCCACCAGGTGGCGGCGCTGGATCGCAACTGCGAGGAGTTCGGGGTTACCGAGCTCAAGATGGACGACCCTCGCCAGGGCATCGTCCATGTCATCGGGCCCGAGCAGGGGATCGTCCTGCCCGGCATGACGGTGGTCTGCGGAGACAGCCACACCTCCACCCACGGCGCCTTCGGTTGCCTTGCCTTCGGCATCGGCACCTCCGAGGTAGAGCACGTGCTGGCGACCCAGACCCTGCCTCAGCGCAAGCCTCAATCCATGCGGGTTACCGTGGACGGCCGGCTGCCGCCCGGGGTCACCGCCAAGGACATCATCCTGGCGGTGATCGGTCGCATCGGTACCGCCGGGGGCACCGGCTACGCCATCGAGTTCGCTGGCGAGGCCATCGCCGATCTCTCCATCGAGGGGCGCATGACCATTTGCAACATGGCCATCGAGGCCGGGGCCCGGGCCGGGATGGTGGCGGTGGACGACAAGACGGTGGACTACTTCAGCGGGCGGCCGTTCGCACCTACGGGGGCCGCCTGGGAGGCCGCCGAGGCCGCCTGGCGGGAGCTAGTCTCCGATGCCGACGCGGCCTTCGACCGGGAGCTGGTGATCACCGCCGACGAGCTGGTGCCCGAGGTTACCTGGGGGACCTCCCCGGAGATGACCGTTCCCGTGACCGCACGGGTCCCGGACCCCGCCGACGAGCCCGACCCGGTCAAGCGGGCCAACATGGAGAAGGCCCTGGAGTACATGGGCCTGCAGCCGGGCACCCCCATGCGCGAGATCGCGCTGGACCGGGTCTTCATCGGCTCCTGCACCAATGCACGGATCGAGGACCTGCGCGCCGCCGCCGCCGTGGTGAAAGGCCGGCGCGTCGCCGAGGGGGTGGACGCCATGGTGGTGCCCGGCTCCGGGACGGTGAAGCGCCAGGCCGAGGCCGAGGGCCTGGATCGGGTATTTACCGAGGCCGGGTTCGAGTGGCGCGAGCCGGGCTGCTCCATGTGCCTGGCCATGAACGAGGACCGGCTGGAACCGGGGGAGCGCTGTGCCTCCACCTCGAACCGCAACTTCGAGGGCCGCCAGGGCCGGGGCGGGCGCACGCATCTAGTCAGTCCGTCCATGGCGGCCGCGGCCGCCATTGCCGGGCACTTCGAGGACATCCGCGAGGTCACCGGCGGGGGCTGATCTCGGTGGGGTCTAGGGACCACGGAGGGTGCGGAGGCCACGGGAAAAGCTGGCCCCAGACCCCCAATTGGGGCTTTTGGATCTCTCTAGTGAAATCACTGCTCGAAGGGGCATGACCGTGGAGCCGTTCACCCGACATACGGGCCTGGTGGCGCCGCTGGATCGAGCCAACGTCGACACCGACGCCATCATCCCCAAGCAGTTCCTGAAGTCCATCGAGCGCACCGGCTTCGGGGAGAACCTGTTCGACGAGTGGCGCTACCTGGACGAGGGCGCTCCGGGCCGGGACAATAGCGCCCGCCCCGAGAACCCGGACTTCGTGCTCAACCAGCCGCGCTACCGGGGAGCGACGATCCTGCTCACCCGCGAGAACTTCGGTTGCGGTAGCTCACGGGAGCACGCTCCCTGGGCTTTGGCCGACTACGGCTTCCGCACGATCATCGCCCCCAGCTTCGCCGACATCTTCGCCAACAACGCTGCGAAGAACGGCATCCTGACCGTGACCCTCGACGCGGAGACCGTGGACCGGCTCTTCCAACAGGTGGCGGACCGGCCAGGGTATCGGTTGACTGTGGACCTGGAAGACCAGACCGTCACTACACCCGACGGTGAGGTGATCCCCTTCGAGGTGGACAGCCACAAGCGGCACATGCTGCTGAACGGCCTCGATGAGATCGGGCTGACCCTGGAGCGGGAGAGTGACATCTCCGCCTTCGAGACAGGTCACCGCAAGCGTTGGCCGTGGGTCTTCGAGGCCCAGGGATAGAGCGGCTACGTTCCACCGGTAATTTGGACCACGGAGCTCATTGAGCTCACGGAGCAAGGACAAAGACAAGATCGGGATTTGGAGTTGCCGGTCTCCGTGCCCTTTGTGCGCTCCGTGGTTGAGCCCACCCCGGCTCGGGTGGGGTACCAGCAAGGCCAGTCGAGAAAGGATCCCATGACCCACCAGCTTCTCATGCTGCCGGGCGACGGCATCGGCCCGGATATCGTGGCCGAGGCGCGGAAGGTCCTGGCCGCCCTGCGCCAGCACCACGGCCTGGACGCGGCCTGGGAAGAGGCCCCCGTGGGGGGCAGCGCGTTCGATGCCACGGGGGCGCCGCTCCCCGAGGCCACTCTGGAGCGCGCCCGCGCCGCCGACGCCGTCCTGCTCGGCGCGGTGGGTGGCCCCCAATGGGAAGGGTTGGATTACAGCCTGCGTCCCGAGCGGGCGCTGCTGGGTCTGCGCAAGGAGCTGGGTCTGTTCGCCAATCTGCGTCCGGCCCGGGTCTTCCCCGAGCTGGTGGCGGCGAGCCCTTTGCCCGCCGAGGCGGTGGCGGGCATCGACCTCATGGTGGTCCGGGAGCTCACCGGCGGCATCTATTTCGGCGAGCCGCGGGGTGTGGAGGAGCTCGCCGACGGCCGCCGCCAGGGTGTCAATACCTTGCTCTACACCTCGGACGAGATCGAGCGCATCGGCCGGGTGGCCTTTGACATCGCCCGCAAGCGCGACAGGCGCGTCTGCAGCGTGGACAAGGCCAATGTCCTGGAGGCAACCGAGCTCTGGCGGGAGGTTGTGAGCGAGCTGGGCGAGCGGGACTACCCCGACGTGGCGCTGTCCCACATGTATGTGGACAATGCCGCCATGCAGCTGGTCCGCGACCCCGGGCAGTTCGACGTGGTGGTGACCACCAACATGTTCGGCGACATCCTCTCCGACGAGGCCAGCATGCTCACCGGGTCCATCGGGCTCTTGCCCAGTGCCTCCCTCAATAGCGAGGGCGCCGGCATGTACGAGCCGATCCATGGCTCCGCCCCCGACATCGCGGGGACGGGGCAGGCCAATCCGCTGGCCACGATCCTCTCGGTGGCGATGATGCTGCGCTACAGCCTCGACGAGCCGGGGCTGGCCGACCGGGTGGAAGGAGCGGTGGGGCGCGTCCTGGCCGAGGGTTGGCGGACCCCGGACATCGCCGGCTCGGAGCCGGCGGTGAGCACCACCGAGATGGGGGACGCGGTGGTAACCGCGCTGGCGGCCCCCCAATCCAAGGCAAGCGGGTAGGGAGCCATGGCGACACAGCCAATCCGACGGGTCGGGATCGCGGGATGGCGGGGCATGGTGGGCTCAGTCTTGCTGCAGCGGATGCGCGAGGAGGGGGACTTCGCCGGCCTGGAACCAGTCTTC